>JASLXW010000017.1 GCA_030740135.1 Nitrospinota bacterium | reverse complement strand
GGCCCACAGCACGGTGATGGAGATGAGAATACGGCGAATCTTCCTCATGGGCCCGTTCTCCTCTGTGTCAAGCCAATGGGATCGGATCATGCCGTCCCGGACGATGCCTTCCCCCTGCGGTCCGAAAATTCCAACCTGAATCTCTCACGACCCTCCTTGGCTCCGCTGTCCGACACAGAGCATACCGGCGAGAAATCCAAGCTAATCTATCTGAAAGGTCGCCCCGACGGCTTCGACCGCCGCTTGGGCGATTTCGGCGTCCTGCTCCCAGTCCCCTCCGCTGACGCCGATGCCGCCGACGCACTCCCCGTTGACGATGATCGGAAACCCGCCTTCCATCGCGGTCCATCGCTCCGGACCGGCGGCCAGGGCAAGGCCGAGGGCGTGCGCGGTGTCCAGCGCCTGTCCCTGCGAGCCCCGGGTCGTTGTCGGGCGCTTGTTCGAGGCCGCGCAAACCGCTTTGACGGTCGCCGAGTGGACGGTGTGAAACCGTCCGCCGTCCATCCGCTCCAGGAGAAGGAGGTGTCCTCCGGCGTCGGCGATCGCGACCGTGGCGGCGATGCCGAACCCATCGGCCCGCGAGATGGCGGCGGCCATCATCTTCTTGGCCCCATCCGTGGTGAGACGTTTGGTCTCCGCGAACGGCATCGGAGGACTCCTTCAGCGTCTTTTCTGCGGCTCCATGGAAGATGACCCGAAGTATAGCGCAATCGGGCGGATCGGTCCAACCAAAATTCTTTGTTCAGCCTAACGGCTACGGGGACCGGAGACATCGGATTTCAGCCGGGCGGGGAAGATCGGATTCGGCTCGTTACGCTCTTCGCCTTGCCCATGGCAGTCCATCCCATTCAGTGAAACATCGGAAATGATTTCGTCTCAGCCGGCGGTTAGAGAGACCGTGGCACGTCCCTTGCAAATTTCCTTGGGCGGAGTGTTCCGACCGCCGTCGGACGCCAAATGTCGGGTCCAACGGAGATTTCAGAAGGGAGCCAAAGGGCCTCCTCCTTTTCTCTTCGTCCCGCTTTTCCCCTGTCCGGCCGGTCTCAACCGCCCGTGGGAATCTCGAATCGGGAGAACCGCCATGCAATCCAGTAGGGATGCCGTCGCTCCCGGAGACGTTGTCCGGGCTAATGGGGGAGGGGGGGGGAATTCAACCAACCTCGTGAACGGCAATAACGGGGAGTGGGATTCGCCGATGTTTCGGTTGGCCCAGAATCAGTTTCTCCTGGCCGCCGAGATCATGGAGCTCGATGACAACCTGCGTGAGCGCCTGCTGTTCCCCCAACGGACGCTCCTGGTGAGCTTCCCTTTTCGACGGGATGAATACCGACAGGTCGAGACGGTCTTCGGCTACCGGGTGCAGCACATCCTGACGATGGGGCCGACCAAGGGCGGCATCCGGTATCACCATGATGTCAACTTGGGAGAGGTCTCCGCCCTGGCGATGTGGATGACGTGGAAGTGCGCCCTGATGAACCTTCCCTTCGGGGGCGCGAAGGGGGGGGGCCGGCTTGATCCGACGGACCTGTCCAGAGGCGAGCTCCAGCGCCTCACCCGGCGGTACACCTCCGAGATCATCGACATGATCGGGCCGGACCGGGACATCCCGGCGCCGGACATGGGGACCGACCCCCAGGTGATGGCCTGGCTGATGGATACGTACAGCCAGCAGGTCGGCCACGGGGTCCCCGAAGTCGTGACGGGCAAACCGGTCGTGTTGGGCGGCTCCCTGGGGAGAAAGGAGGCCACGGGCCGGGGGCTCGTTTACCTGATTCAGAAAGCGGCTGAACAAGTGAAACTGGATTTGACGAACGCGAAGGCGGTGATCCAGGGCTTCGGGAACGTCGCCAGTTACGCCGCCGAGTTTCTGGAAGACCTCGGGGTGAAGGTCGTCGGGTTGAGCGATGTGACGACCGGGCTGTACGATCCCGCCGGATTTTCCGTGATGGCCGTCACGGACCACATCAAACAGCACAAGAGACTGGATAGCTATCCGGGGGGCGAAAAGGTCAGCAACCGGGAGCTTCTGGAGCTTCCGTGCGACATTCTCGTTCCCGCCGCCATCCAGAACCAGATTACGGGGGAAAACGCGGGGAGGATCCAGTGCAGGATCCTCGCCGAGGGCGCAAACGGGCCCACGACGCTCGAAGCCGATGAGATCCTGAGCGAACGGGAGGTGTTTGTTCTGCCGAACGTGTTGGGCAATTCCGGCGGGGTGATCGTCTCCTACTTCGAGTGGGTGCAAGGCACGCAAAACTACATGTGGTCGCTGGAAGAGATCAATGAGCGTCTGCACAAGATCCTGACGGAGGCCTTCCACCGGACGCTCCTGCGCGCCCGGCGGGACGGCCTGAACATGCGAACGGCCGCGCTGATCGAGGGGATTCGGCGCGTTGCCGAGGCCAAGCTTTCCCAGGGGGTGTTTCCTTAAGTCGAACGAAAGAACCGGGAACGCGGGCGCATCCGACATTGCGACAATCCGCTCCGAAATTGCGGGACGGCCCCGCTCCGCTTCCCATCGCGAAATCCGAGGGACACCGCTATTTTTTTGTCGGGTGCGGTTGTTAGAATGTAAGTGTTGATTCGATACTTTCGGTTTCTCCGCAGTGTGAAGTCTTGATGAGCCCGGAGCGAAAGAATTCAACGCTGAGGCGCGGTCCGTTGAGCCTGTTCCCGGGTTCCGCCCGAACAGGCTTGGGCCGAAGAACCGGCGGACCCTCCGCCCCGCGGTCATCTTCCCCGCCTTCCTCCACGCGCTCCAAATCTCGGGCTTCCATCTTCCTGGGCGGTCTCAGCCTCATCATCGCCGGCATGACCGGCCTGGCGGGGATGTCCCCGGGCGAGGTCCCCGACGCCGACGCAAAACGGGGCGCCTACCAAGCGGGGGATGGGGGCCGTCCGGTGAAGCTGTTGAAACGGGACGGGGCCCCCATCCGCCGCTTTGAAATCCCCGCGCTCTACGGAAAGCCCGGCGGTGTGACGGTTCTGGCCGGCGGCGCCGACGTCACGTCCCGCGCGTACGCGGCGTCCAAGGGCATTCGCCCCCTGGCGCCGCGAGGCTGGGACCTTTCCAACGAGGCGGGCTGGCCGGAGGTGTCCATTCCTCCCGGTGTTTTGGCCATCGACCCGGAAAGGGGGCGGGTCAAGTTCTCGAGCGACGACTCCCGCCCTCCCGTGACCGTCGCACGCCTGCACACCGGATTCGGCGTGCCGGGCTCCGGCCGGCCGGTGACCGTCGGGAGGCATGCCGTCGTCCCCCCCGGCGAAGGCGACCTCACTGTCCTTGACCTGTCCGACCCCGCAAAGCCCGCGTTGGCGGGCTTCATCCCGACCGATTTCTTCTATTCCAAGGTCCACCGTTTCCGCAGTTCCCTTCTCCTGAACGCGCGACGGGGAAGAAAGCATGCGGGCCTGGCCTGGGTCCGCGATTTTTCCAACCCGGCCCGGCCCGGAAAGGCGGCCATGGTCCGCTGGCGGGATGAGTGGGGCCGGGGGGTCCGGGGGGTGATCGAGGACGCGGGCCTGGCGTACGCCGCCTCCGGCGATTGGGTCTTCGTCCTGGACGTTTCCGACCTGGAGCGAATCCGGGAGAAGACCCGCGTCCGGCTCAAGGGACTCAAGACGTTTCATCTCGCGCCGGGCGGGAGGTTCGCCGTGGCCGTCCTGGAGGGAGGGCGCACCCTCGGGCTGGTGAGTCTGCGAGACCCGCTCAGGCCCGTCCTGGCCGCGACGCTGCCCAATCTCCGCGTCCTCAGGCCCGCCGTCCGCTTCCGGTGGGGGAGCCCCCCTCCCCATGCGGAAGTCATGGAAGTCTGGGACGGGGGTTTTGCGTTGCGGGTCGGTTTTTGGAACCTGGCCGTCTATCAGGTGGCCGCCGGGACCCGGGCGGTCTTTCGGCCAAGGACATCGGGTGGCTCTCGTTCGGGGAAGGGGAGGCCGTTATCCGGGACGTTCTTTATCACCGGTCCCGCCTCTATGTGGCCGATGGGCGGAGGATCGGGGCCCAGCGGAGCCTCTACCGGGGATTAAAACCCAGCAGGCTCTTCACCGTCGACCTCCAATCCCCCGACGGTCCGGCGGTGGTCGATGTGTATATCGACCCCGGCGTCACAGAGTATTCCAACCTGGGCGTCATGGGGAGCACCCTGCTCGTCAACGACTACAATTTCGGTCTCTGGACGTTCGATATCTCCCGGCCCGGCCGGCCGGTCAAGCTGGGCGGCTGCCCCACCGCGGCGGAAGGGCGTTTCGCCCATGTGTCCGGGGACCGGGCCTACATCGCCCACACCTTCGGCGGGACGATCGTCGCCGTGGACATTTCGGACCCCCGCAAACCGAAGCGCCTGGGGTATTACTGGGACGGGGTCTGGATGAACTACTCGGCCCGCATGGCCGGCCGGAACGGTTTTCTCTACGTCCCCAAGAATTATGAGCTGACGATTGTCGATTTCCGCGACCCGAAGAACCCGAAGCGGGTGGGCGAATTCAGGGAAGAGTCCGGTTTCCCGCTTCGGGACCCCTTCATCGTGGCGTTCGGCGGGACGGCCTTCGTGGCCTCCGTCCACCCGAAGACCGGGGCGAGCGCGCTGCGGTCTTACGACCTGACGAACCCCGCCCGCCCGGCGCTGACGGCCTACACCCCCCTCCTGATGAAGAGGGGGGGGCCTGGCGAATGGCGCTCTCCGCGGGCCGGCTTTACCTGGCCGCGGCTTGGGGCGGCCGGTTGTGGATCTATGACGTGCGCGATCCGGCGGATTTGAGACCCCTCGGGCGTTTCGATCGGCCCAATATTCCGCACAAGGGCCGCGTTCTGAAGTTCGGCCGGTCGCGCGGCGTCCGCAAAGGCGGGATCGCCGTCGCCCGGGGATACGCCTACGTCACCCTGGGCGGATACTCCCCGAGGGAGCCGTCCATCTTCGTATTCGACGTCCGGGACCCGGCGGCGCCTGTCTTTGCGAGCGCTATCTCATTCCCCGAAAAGGGGTGGCAGCATTTCTATTGCGACGTGAGGGTCCACGGGGGATATCTCATCGGCGCGGAGTACAGCCGGCTGCACATCTACAGCCTGGAGCGTCCCGGCCGGCCGAAGCTGATCCACACGTTCAGGCGGACGGATGATGGAGCGATCTGGAAAGGCTACCAGTGGACCCTCGGGGGGTTTCGGGAGAACTTCATGTTCATCCCGAAGCTCGACGGCCTGGACATCGTCCGGATACCGACAAGACCGGAGTATCCAGAGGGTGAAGTGAAGATCCAGGCGAGATATTGACCGGGAGGGGGGAGGATTTCCCTCAAGCCTCAGGGGCGGCCCTCGCGCGGGCGTACAGGACCAGGAGGCTCAGGAAGAAGAGGTTCCCGCCAATGGCGCTCGCCCAGAGGAACCACTCCAGTTTTCCAATGGCCGCGAGGGGCAGGAGAATGTAGATGAAATCCCTGCGGGCGAGATAGTCGTCGATATCCCGGAGAAAGTCCTTTTTGGGCTTTTGCGGGGCGGCAGGTGGATCGGCTTCTACTTCGCCGACGGAGACGAAGAAATTCCCATCGCCGGTCTTGCGGCGCAGGGTCTTCCACGAGACGAGCCCCGCGGAGAGCACGACGCCCAGACAGGCGAAGGTCCCCAGCCAAAGAAACCGCTCGGCAAGCGTTTCGCGGTAGAGCCCGACGGCGATGGACCCGAAGACCGCCACGTGAACGACGTTGTCGGACCAGATGTCCAGCCAGCCGCCGAACCGACTCTGCCGGAATTTCAGCCGGGCGATTTCGCCGTCACAGCCGTCCAGCGTCGAGGAGAGCATGAACAAAAGCGCCCCCAGGACCTGGACCCAACGGACCGGTTGGGCGAACAAAACGGCCCCCGCCAACCCGATGAATGAATGAACCCCGGTCATCTGGTTCGGCGTCACGCGGGTCCGGGCCAGCCGGCGGGTGACCCGGAGGGAAATGCGCCGGTTGATGTGGCGGGACATGAAGCTGTCCGTCTCTTTGACAAGGCCCCGCAGCAAGCGGTCCTCCGCCCGGCGGGCGTCCGCCGCAGAACGGACCCGCTCGATGAATCCTCTTTTTAAGGGTTGTCGGTCCGCGGGTCCGATGGCGCGTTCCAGCCGGCCGGCGGGATCGCCGGTCCCCGCCAGGGCGGCCCCGACTTCGGCCGCACGCGCGGCCCGGCAGAACGCCAACCCTGAAAACCCTCCATTATCGTCCAGGAGGATCAGGCCCTCGCCCTCCGCCGGTCTCGCGTGGTTCAGGTCGTCGGCCGCATCCGCGGAGAAGACCCGGTCGGCCAAAACGAGGAGGAAATCCTCCTCCCTCCCCCCCCCTCCGGCCAAAGCCCCTTCAGGGGTCGCCTCGGAGACATCCAGGACTCGGGTTTCTCGCAATCCGGGTTCCCGGCGGACTTCTTCGTGGATCGCGTCCCTCTCGCTCAACGCGACGACGGTGAGATCGCTCACCCCGCCCCGTTTCAGGGTGAGGAGCGCGCGAACGAGGATGGAAAGCCCCCCGGCGCGAAGGAGAGGCGGACATGGGGCCGAGTCCTTTTCGGGCCCCGGGGCAATCACGATGGCCCGCAAAAGGGGTTCCATGGGAGGCGGCAAATCGATGGTCCCCGATCAGCAGGAATGGTTGAGTCAAGCGCTGGGTTCTACCAAGTGTGGTATTGTAGCAGAGGTTTTCCGAACGGCCCCTTTCCCCCTGAAGTCGGTTGCGGCGCAACTGTTTCCGGAAAGTGTTGGGTGTTTATATCCGCGGGCTCCACGGTTGGGCGTCTGATCAGTCTATTTTTTCTGGCGGCGGGACTCTCATTCTTCGGCGTCCTGCTCTACTTCCTCGACGCGCGCGCCATTGGAAGAGAGATCGGCCGGGCGGGGATCTACTTTCCCTTCATCATCCTTCCGTATTTCGTCGCCACATGGATTAACACCGTCGGGTGGCGCTACTGTTTTTCCGAGAAGCCGGCCATCCGGATGATTCGCCTCCTTTGGCTGCGCCTCATCGGCGAAACGATGAACACCATCACCCCCACCGCGTATATGGGGGGGGAGCCGGTCAAGGTGTTCCTCCTGGAGCGCCACGGCGTGAATATGGTGGACGGCGCTTCCTCAGTGGTCGTGGCCAAGACGGTCATGACGATCGCCGAGGCGCTCTTTGTTCTGATCGGAATCTGCATCGCCATCTACCAAATCGGGACCGGCCCGGCGATCATGAAAGGTCTGATGTGGGCGATGGTGGCCTTCCTCCCCCTGTGTGTCGCGCTCCTGGTCGCGCAGCGGCTGGGAATGTTCGGGGCCATCATGCGGTTCTTGCGATACCTCGGGCTGAAGGGGGCCGCGCTGGCCAAAGTGGAAAGCCGGATGATCAGCCTGGACGAGAAACTCTCCCGTTATTACCGGGAAAACCGCCGGGGGATGACGTTCGGGATTCTCTTTCATTTTCTGGGTTGGGTGGCGGGAGTCGGGGAAACGTACTTCGTGCTTTGGCTCCTGGGCGTCCCCGTCAATTGGGGGATGGCCTTTGCCATCGAATCCATCGTCGCGATGATCAAGGGGGCGATTTTCTTTCTCCCGGGGGGGATCGGCGCGACGGAGGGGGGAAACATCCTCATTTTCGATGCTTACGGCCTCCCCGCCACCACCGCCCTGTCGTTCAGCATCCTTCGCCGCTTCCGGGAAATCTTTTACATCTCCCTCGGCATGCTTCTCTTCTCGCGCTATCAACTGGGCGGGCGCTGGCAGGTCCCGACGAACACGGAGACGAGCGAGGTCCAATCGTGAGGACGCTCCCGGGGCGGAACCGGGAAGGGCGCTTCGGATTCAGCCCGGGGTCAGGTCTTCCAATCCAATCTCTTGGTTTCGATGAAAGGACGAGCATCCGGGAGGTCCGTTCCGAGACCCCCAGATCAAGGTGACATCCTGTGCGCGGACCGGGATGGTGACGCAGCCTCGCGGGCATCCCGGGGCAAGCTGCGCGAGTTAGTCGAGACGGCCCCGATGTTTTGCCCGATGCGCTTCAATTTTCCGAGACCGATCCGGCCAGACGGGGGTCGTCCATCTCTTCGCTGAATAACGGCAACGCCTGCTGCCGGGTGAGCATGTCCTCGAGCCGGCGCATGTTCTCCCGCCACTCCTCTTTTTTGATCTCTCCATGGAGATAGCGGTTCAGGTTGCGGATGGAAAGAAGCGCCAGTTCCTTCTCTTTCAGCGTTTTCATCGCCGGGATCTCCTTTCTTCCACCCCTCGGGACAGCGGATGAAAGGCTCCACTACGTGTAAATCTAATCCCCGCCTTAATGATTGGAGCGATTTTCCTGCCGTTTGGTTTCATTAAATATAGGCAAATAATAAACGAAAGTCAATGGGAAATTGCATTTCCCCTATCCTCACAGGAAAAAATTCTCCCTCCGCAGATGTTCAGACGGAGCGCCGTGCGGCGATCCAGACGGTTGTCAGGAAGATCAGGATCGAAAACAGGATCGTGACGATCAGAGAGATCGAAAAAGAAGGAAGCGGGCTCGCCGCGCCCGCTGAGCTTCCCCAGTACATGGAACGCCGCAGGGCCGCGACGCCGTAGGTCATCGGGTTCACCCGCATCACCCATTCAAGCCATACCGGGGCTCCCCCGGCGGGAAAAATGGCCCCCGAAAGCAGCCAGAGCGGCATCAGGAACAGGTTCATGATGGCGTGAAACCCCTGGACCGACTCCATCCGCCAGGCAATCGAGAGGCCCAGACTCGTCATCCCGAAAGACAGCAGGGCCATCACCGCGAGGGACAGGACCACGGACTGAACCGTCAGCGGGATTCCCGCCAGCGGGGCGAGGAGAAGGAGAAGTAGCCCCTCGACGAGGGCCAGGGTTGTCCCGCCCAGGGCCTGGCCGAGGACAATGCTCGAACGGGGCGCCGGGGCCACCAGAACGCCCTGAAGGAAGCCTTCGTTCCGGTCCTGGACGGTGGAAATGGTCGAGAAGATCGCCGTGAAGAGGAGGACCAGCGCGATGATCCCCGGATAGAAATACTCGGCATAGCTCATCCCGGCCGGCGCCCCCGGCACCCGGAACGACGCGCGGAACCCGCTCCCCAGCAGGACCCAGAAGAGCAGCGGCTGAACCAGCGCGCCGACGACTCGGCTCCGTTGTCTCACGAACCGGACGATCTCCCGCCGCCAAAGGGACAGGACCGGCAGCCAGAACCCCATCACGCCGCCCCCCCTTCGTTTTCCGCCGCCTCGCCGTCTTCGATCCCGCGGCCGGTCAGCCGGACGAAGACGTCCTCCAGCGTCGGCTTGCCGAAGGCGACGGAGCGGATGTCGCCGGGAAAGGCGTTCACCACCTCCCGGACGAACTCATGACCCTCCGGCCGCTCGACGCGAAGCACGCCGCGCACGACTTGCACCTTGCAGCCGAAGTGCTCCCGCACCTTCTCGCCCAACCCTTCGGGATCGCCCGAGTGGATGGCCACCACGTCCCCGCCGACGCGGGCCTTGAGCTCCTCGGGCGCACCCAGGGCGACGACCTCCCCCCGATGAAGGAAGGCGACGCGGTCGCACCGATCGGCCTCTTCCAGAAAGTGCGTCGTCAGCAGGACGGTTGTCCCTTCCGACTCCCGAAGCTCGGCCAGATAATCGTCGAAATCACCACGGGCGCCGGGGTCGAGACCGGTTCCGGGCTCATCCATGATGAGGACGTCCGGCCGGTGCAGGAGGGCCTTGGCCAGCTCCGCCCTGCGCTTCAACCCGCCGGAGAGGGTCTCCGCCCGGTCCCGGCTCCGGCCGGCCAGGCCCAGGCGGTCCAGGTTCATCCGGGCCCGCTCTTTGAGGGCCCTTCCCCGCATGCCGTAGAGCCGGCCCTGGTGCAAGAGGTTCTCGATGACCGTGAGCTTGGGGTCGAGGCTCGGGTGTTGGAAGACCACCCCGATGCGCCTTCGGACGGCGTGCGGATGCGTCAGGGTGTCCCGACCCAGGAGAGAGACCCTTCCGCCTCCGGGGGGCATGAGCGTGGAGAGGATCTTGAACAGCGTGGTCTTCCCGCCGCCGTTCTCGCCCAGGACGCCGAAGATCTCGCCGCGGCGGACGGAGAGCGAGACCCCTTTCAGCGCGATGTGCGCGCCGTAGGCGTGGTGGAGACCCTCGGTCTCGACCGCGGGCGGCTCGGCCGCCGTCTGTGAGGCGGCCGAATCAGGGGGTTCAACGCTTGTGGGGGATTGGCTCACGACCGGACCGCTTTCTACGGAGAGCCGCTTTCCTCCGGCGGGTTGAAGAGGGTGTCGAAACTCAACCACAGGCTCTTGGAATGCCGGAAAAATAAGAGAGGAAACAAGACGCAAAACGGGATCCACAGGACGAGCCGGCCGTTCAGCGTGATGTTTGTGTAAGCGTCCAGAAGGAAATGTCCCGTCACGGCGATCCCGACGGTGAATCCGTAGTTGATGTAAGTCGCGCCCACGTAATACCCCATCTCCGGCTCGGTGAGAAGACCGCAATCCGGACATTCAGGAAGCATCGCGAAGAACCCCCGGAACAATGAGCCGGTTCCGCAGCGCGGGCATTTCAGCCGTGCGCCCCTGCGCAGAATTCTGAGACCGCCCGGGACGTCCATCCGATCCCCTGTGCTTTCATCCATGGACAGATCGCAACACGGGCGCCCGGGGCGTGGGTGTCAACGCCCGCTATCCACCTCCGAGCGGCTGGATCGGTTGGGCCGGCCCGTAAATCCGGTAAAGCATCAAGTAAACCACCACCCCCGTGAGCGAAACGTAGATCCAGATTGGGAGCGTCCACCGGGCGATGCGTCTGTGCTTTTCGAACTGTTCCTTCCACGCCCGGTAAAGCGTGACCAGCGCCAAAGGCGGGATGGCCGCCGCCAGGACGGTGTGGGAGAGGAGAATGGTGAAATAGACAGGCCGCGCCCAGCCCAGCCCTCCGAACCGGACGGAGCCCACGTGGTAATGGTAGGTCAGATAAGAGGCCAGAAAGAGGATCGAGATCCCGAAGGCCGAGAGCATGCACGCCTTGTGGGCCGTTACGTTTTTCCGCCGGATGAACCCGTAACCGCAGATCAGGAGCGCCGCGCTGATGGTGTTGAGCGTCGCGTTGACCGCGGGAAGGTCAGCAACCGAGAGCACAAGCGGCCGTTCTCTTCGAAGGGAAACCCGGTTCACGGGCCAGAGGAAAGCGGATGGGCGGCGATGCGCGGCGCCGGTTCAGGAAGACGAGGCCTTCCGGACGCCCCGCGCGCGCCGGTCAATCATCTTCATCCTCGTCGTCGTCCTCATCGTCATCCTCATCATCCGCGTCGTCGGCGTCCGCCTTCTTCACCTTCTCAACGCCCCAGGTTTTCGCCGTTTGGCTGGGATGGGTCAGCATGTCGGGGAACAGCATGACCAACAGGAACACGCACAAAACGAGCGGCGTGACGACGATGGCGGCCAAGGTTCGCGTCTCGAACCGCAGGTGCATGAAATACATGGCGACCAGAAAGGCTTTGGCCAGGGCCATCACCACCAGAAGCGTCGCCTTCGCGCCCTGGGCGATCGGAGAGATGGCCGCCAGAACCTCGAGGATCGTCAGCGCCAGAAGCCACCAGAAGATGGCCATGTAATTGGTGTCTTTGTGTCCTTCCGCCATCAGGGCGTTCTCTTCATTTCAAGCCGAGGGTTTACAACAGGTAAACGAACGTGAACACCAGGATCCAGACCAGGTCGACGAAGTGCCAATAAAGCCCCACGACTTCGACCCGCTGGAACTTTCCACCGGCGAACCGTCCCCGTTTCCCTTCGATCAGAACGCAGCTCAGATAGATGACCCCGCCGGTCACATGCATTCCGTGGAAACCCGTAATCGCGAAGAAGGTCGCTCCGAAGAGCGAGGCCCCCCACGGATTGCTGTTGAAGTGAAGGCCCTCATTGACAAGGTGGGTCCACTCATACGCCTGGAGGGCGAGGAAGATGACACCCCCCGAGATGGTCATGAACATGAACTTCTGAAAACCCTTCCCATCTCCGTGTTTCACGGCCGAAAGGGCCTTGACCATCGTCACGCTGCTGCAAATCAGCAGGAAGGTCATGAACGCCGTCAGGTTGATCCCCAAAACCTCCGATGGATTCGGCCAATCGACGCTTCCAAGCCGGGCGGCGCCGTAGGCGGCCAGCAGACCGCCGAACGACATGGCGTCCCCCACGAGGAAGAGTCACATCCCCAGCTTGCCCCAGCTTTCCGGCGTCAGAGGAGATTCGTGCGTCCCCGCGCCGGCGTGAACAGCCGCTTCTTGCGTCAACATCCGCTCTCCTTCTGTGTCAAGGCCGGGCGTCCCGAACGCTCAGGCGAATTCCGTGATGCATTCCGCCGGTGGAGCAGGAAGATCCAGCCCCCGATGGAGCCGACCACGGCAAACGGCATCAAAACGAGAAAAAGCCAGCTTACGGTGAAACCCGCCAGGGATTCCCCGTCTCCGAAGCAGACCGCGCAGGCCCGGGCGGGGCCGGGCGAAAACGCCCAGGCAAAGGCGGCCGTCCAGGCAACGCCGGAACCCACCCTTCTCCAAAATCTCGAAACCCGATCCAACTTCATCCTCCCGTCGTCCTTGGATTCTGCTTGCTCAGCTCAAGTACACCAAACCGAACAACACCGGCCAAAGCCCAACGACGAAATACCAGTAGATGGCGCACAATTCAAGTCTTGTCCGAAAGCGCGGCAGGAAAGGCGCCCGCCGGAGCATGACGGAAACGCTTACAAGCCAGACCACCGCGCCGATGACGTGGAGTCCGTGAAAGCCGATCAGCGTGTAAAAGGTCGCGCCATACACTCCGCTTGAAATCGTTAGACCGAAGTGGATGAGACGGGCCCACTCGGAGCCCTGAACGGCCAGGAACACCCCCCCCAACACCGACGTGATGATCAGGTATCTGATCAGTCTCTTCCGATCTCTTTTCTTCCAGGCCATCCAGGCCAAGAACATCGTCAGGGCGCTGAGGAGCAGGACCCCCGTGTTGGCCCACGTCACCCCCAGCGGCAGGCGGGGCTGAAACGGCGGGGGCCAAACCCGGCTTCCGTACCGGAAAACCAGAAAGGCCCCGATGAGCCCGGCGAAAAACATCGCCTCCGACCCCAGGAACATGGCCAGGCCGATGTAGGCGTTGGCCACGGGTCGTTTCCCCGGCTCGCCCTGCGGATCGCGTTGCGGTCCCTCGTCGTCGCGCGGCGGCCCCCCGGGCGGCTCCGGCGGAATGGAACCTCCGAGCTTTTCTTCAGCGGCCGCATCCGCCGGGATTGTCCCAACCATCCTTCGGCTCCCCGGCCTTCGGCGCCCCGAAAGGGGCCGAGAACCTTCAGCGAGCTCAGTTCAAAGTCACGATGCCGACCACAGCCAGGACGAAAAGTCCCCCGGCTGTCAGCACCAGGATGCCGACCAAACGCCGGTTTCGCTCTTTTACGCTCAGGGCGCCCATCGATCGAACATCCCGCCCCGTTAGGTCGGAACCTTGTCGATCACCATCAACAGAAGCAGGACCGGCAAATGCACCAGCGAGGCCACCAGGAGCCTTCGGGCGCTGGATTCCGTCAACGAGAAGGCGGCCCCGATCCCGCACGCCAGGAAGGCGATTCCGACGGCCAGGGCGGCGATGAAGTAGACCGCTCCAGCCAGACCGACCAGCGTGGGCATCAGCCCCAGGACCAGGAGGGCCAAGCAGTTAATCACGATCTGCCGGCCGATGCCCCTGGGGTTCGCGTCCTCGCCCACAATGTGCCGGACGCCCGCCTGCGCGTATTCCTCCTTGTACAGCCAGCCGATGGCCAACAGGTGAGGGAACTGCCAGACGAACATGATGGCGAACAGGACCCATGCCTTCATTTCCAGCGTTCCGGTGGCCGCGGCCCACCCCACCACCGGCGGGAGCGCGCCCGCGACGGCGCCGGGAAGGTTGCAAAACTCGGTTTTCACCTTCAGCGGCGTGTACAGAAAGAGGTAGGCGCCGACGATCAGGGCGGTCAGAAGGCCCGTCAGCACGTTCACGGCAAACGTTGCGTAGAGCAGGCCCACGGTGGTGAGGATCACACCGAATCCCAGGGCCTCCGCCGGCTTCAGGCGGCCGTCCGGCAACGGTCGGAGCCGGGTCCTCGCCATTTGGGCGTCGACCTCCCGCTCCAGGTATTGGTTCAGCGCGAGCGTCCCTCCGGTGGTCAGCGCCGTCGCCACCAGGGTCTGAAGCAAAACCCAGTAATCCACAACCCCCCTCGCGCCCAGGTAGAAACCGACGAGGATCGATGTCAGGACCATCAAGACGACGCGGGGCTTGGTCATCGCCAGAAAATCCCCGGTTCTCCGGCGTACGCCCGTGAAACCGATTGACAGGGTTTGCGCGCGCGTTGTCATACCGGAACGTTCTCCGCAACCCACCGGTGCGCCCGCCGGGCGTCTCCCGTCTCCCGGCGCTCCCGGAGGCGCAGCGTCAGGATCAGCGTGACGGCCAGGATCCCCGCGCCGACGGCCACGTGCGCCGTCGTCGGGATCACCGCCTTGCGCGTCCAGATGGTCAAAGCGCCCAGGATGATCTGGAAGGCCAACAGGGCGAGCAGAGAACAAGCGGGCCAAAGCAGTTTCGATTCTTCCGGACGCCGGCGGATGACCCGCGTCGCGGTCCAAATCACGAACCCGGCCACGGCCGCCGCGCCCAGGCGGTGCAGAAAATGGATCACAACGCGCGGATCGCCCAGCGGCGGAACAAGGCCCCCGAAGGCGAGCGGGAAATCCGGAATGGCGAGCCCCGCGTGGGTGTGCCGCATCAGCGCCCCGAGGAGCAACTGGATGAAGATGACGGTTGCCGTCGCGATGCAAAGCCTTTGCGGGCCGGCCTCCCCCCCCGCCGCTTCCTCGCCCGATTTTTCAAGAGATCGGGCTCTCCAACCCGGGTTTGTGACGATTGCGAGCGTCACCATCACACAAAAGAAGGCCTGGGCGAGCAGGGCGTGTGAAACGGAAACCGCCGTGGGCAGCTCCAGGATGACGGTGGCGCCTCCGAGCAATCCCTGGAAAACGACCGCGCCCAGACCCGACAGGGCCAGAACCCGGACCCATTTTCGGGAGTCGCTCAGGCAGATCCAGACCGTGAGGATGACCGTCAACAGGCCCACCGCAGCGGCGGCCAGACGGTGGCCGTGCTCAAAGAGCGCCCCGCCGGCCAGCTTCGGGAACACCCGGCCGAAGGCGAGGGGCCAGTCCGGGACGGCAAGGCCCGAGCCGGTGCTCGTGACGAGCCCGCCGATGAAGATCAGCCCGAAGGCGCACCATGCCGTCAGGACGGCGAACCCGTGGAGCCACCCGGATCGGCTTTCCTCACGGTCTCGGATTTGACGGTTGGGGCTTCCCATCATTCTCCGCTTCTCAAAACCGCTCTCAGTGCGCCGAAGCCGCTTGGGTCTCCAGCTTCTTGGTCTGGGGAAGCCAGTCCTCGGTCACCTCGGGCGAGCTGTACTCATAGGGACCCCGGTACACCACCGGGGCGACCGGGAAGTTGCCGTGCGGAACGGGCGTCGGCGCGCTCCACTCCACGGTGTTGGCGTTCCAGGGGTTGTCCGCGGCCTTTTTCCCTTTCGACAAGTTCCCGATGAAGTTGATGACGAAGGGGATCTGCGAGAGTCCGAGCAAAATGGCGCTGACCGTCACGAACACGTTCATGGACTGAAGGGGCTGGAGGAAATCATACTGCCCCGGGTTGTAAATTCGTCGCATCATTCCGCCCACGCCCAGGATGTGCATCGGGAAGAACGTGCAGTTGAAGAAGACGAACGTCGGCCAGAAATGCCAGTGGCCCAGTTTCTTGCTCATCTCTTTTCCGAACATCTTCGGGTACCAGTAATAGATGCCGGCGAAGATGCCGAAGAAGCTGCCTCCGAAGACGACGTAATGGATGTGGGCCACGATGAAGTAGGTGTCGTGGATAAAGATGTCCACGGGGGTGGAAGCCATGAAGATCCCGCTCAGGCCGCCGATCACGAACATCGACACGAAGGCCAGGCCGTTCAGCATGGGGACGGTGAAGCGGATCTGCCCCCCCCACAGCGTGCCCAGCCAGTTGAAGGTCTTGATGGCGGAGGGAACCGCGATGACCATCGCCGAGATCATAAAGCCGGTCGCCAGGGCCGGGTTCATCCCGCTCTGGAACATGTGGTGGCCCCAGACGATGAACCCGAGGAAACCGATGGCGATCATCGCGTAGGCCATGGAGCGGTAGCCGAAGATGGGTTTCCGCGAGAAGGTCGAGAGGACCTCGGACCCGATCCCCATCGCCGGCAGGATCAGGACGTAGACCTCGGGGTGGCCGCCGCCCTCCGCGAGGAAGAAGCTGGAGCCCAACGTTCGGTCGAACAGCAGCATCGCCAGGCCAGCCACCAGGACCGGCAGCGACAGCAGGAGAAGGATCGCGACGACAAAGAGGGACCACACGACGAGGGGCAACCGGAAGAACGTCATCCCGGAGGCGCGCATGTTGATGGCGGTGGTGATGTAATTGATGGAGCCGCCCATCGAGGAGAACCCCAGGATGACCAGACTGATGATCCAAAGGTTCATGCCCATTCCGACGCCGGTGAACTCTTCTTTCGCCGTGAGGGGCGCATACGCCGTCCAGCCTCCGGCCGCATGCCCGCCGGGGACGAAGAACCCTGCCATCATCACGACGGCGGCGATCACGGCCACCCAGAAGGAGAGCATGTTGAGCTTGGGGAACGCCATGTCCTCGGCGCCGATCATCAGCGGGATCAGGAAGTTCCCGAAGCAACCCACCAGGATCGGCATGACCACGAAGAAGACCATGATGGTGGCGTGCATGGTGAACAGCGTGTTGTAAAACGCCGGTGGAATGATCCCGTTGTACATATAGGGCTCGGGAACCCAGCTGAACCCTGGCACCGCCGTCTCCGGCCACGCCAACTACCAGCGGACCATCAGGGCGAACAGCCCGCCGAAAATCATCATGATCAAGCCGTACCAGAGAAACTGTTTGGCAATCACCTTGTGGTCGGTCGAGAAAATGTATTTGCTGATGAAACTCTCGCCGTGGCCGTGAGCCTGCTCATGCGCCAGCATGGCCGGCAGCCGCTTCACTCATCTCCCCCCCTTTGCAATCAGGAACCCCTATGGGTCGTATCGAATCGCCCTCGCGCCCTTCCGACTCCGGCGGGCTAGGAGGACGGCCATTGCTTCTTGACCCACTCGGCGTAATCCGCCGGGGTGTGAACGATCAATTTTCCCTTCATGCCTGAATGGCCGAACCCGCACAGCTCGGCGCACGGGATTTCGTACGTTCCAGCCTTGATGGCCTCGAACCAGGCCGGGATCTCCCTGCCCGGCAAGGTGTCCTGCTTGAGCCTCAGGTTGGGGACGAAGAAGCTGTGAATCACGTCCTCCGACTTCAGCGTCAGGCGCACGACCTTGTTGATCGGGACGTGCAGCTCGTTCTCGAGCTTGAGGTCGTCCTTCGTCCCGAACTTCTTATCCGGCCCGGGATAGACCATGTCCCAGTTGAACTGCTTCGAGGTCACCTGAATCTGGACGTCCCCCGCGGGGATGCGCATTTTGATCTTTCCCCACACATCCTGTCTCATGAAGGCCAGGATGACGAGGATGACGGCCGGGACGATGGTCCAGATCACCTCGAGGGTGTTGCTCCCGTGGGTGTAAGTCGCGCCAGCGGTACAGCGTGGCCCGGCTCACCCCAAAGGTCTTCATGACCAACCCGACATCTCCGCTCTCCCGCCAAAGGCTCAGCGCCCGAAGCCGGTCCCGGCCCTCGGGGGACAACTCCACCGCCCCGTAGCCTCCTGCGCGCAGGAGGCTACGGGGCCACCCAAACACTTGCATCCAGGGACCTCCTCTCTCTTGGCCCCTGGCACTCTACTCCCTACCCAAGGAGATGTCTCACATCTATCTGAACCTATTCAGAAGAAGGTTGTCGCGATGCCTCACGCGAAGGCGGGGGATGTCCCCCCTGGGATTTTGCTTTAATGCGGCACAACGTCGTAAACGATGACGGCGGTCAGGATGATGAAAAAGCAGAGGGGGATGAGGGCGAGGCTCCAGATCAGGACGCGCTCGAACCGCAAGTGCATGAAATAAAGCGCCACCAAGGCGGCCTTGACGGCGGCGACGATGAAGACAAAGGCGTTGATGAAGGGCTTCGGCAAGGGCAGGAGGCTCACCGCGACCGAGACGATCGCCAGCGCCATCAGCCAGATCCACACCTTCACGTAACCGGGATGCGCCCTTTCAGCCGACATTTAAGACCTCCTCCGTCCGGTGGAACCTCTCCGATCAATCTCTATCCGGAAGCGCCCCCTCCGGGTCCGCTTTCGAATCGCCCGTTTTGCCGACCCCGCGTCACTACGTCAGGTAGAGCAGCGGGAACAGGAAGATCCACACCAGGTCCACGAAGTGCCAATAGAGGCCCCCGTACTCGATCCGGCCCCCGACGGACTTCACCCCGCCCGTGAGCACCCAGCGCAGCAGGAGGGCGTTGACGACCACACCCCCCAGGACGTGGAGCCCGTGCAGGCCCGTCATGATGTAGTAGAAGGACCAGAAGATCCCCGCCGCCGGCGTGAACCCCGCGCCGATCTCGGTCGTCCACTCGAACCCCTTGATGACCAGGAAGGCGAGTCCCAGCAGGACCGTCCACGACAGCCACCGGGCCGCGGCGCGGTCGTCATCCTTCCCCGACGCGGCGTGAGAGAGCACCATCGTCAGGCTGCTCGTGAGGAGGATCAGCGTGTTGATGGAGCCGACGG
>JASLXW010000179.1:4217-7888 GCA_030740135.1 Nitrospinota bacterium | reverse complement strand
GGAGGAGTACATCAATCAAACACAGCGGAAGGACGCCGCCTGATCATGCGCCCGTCCACAACATTTGACAATATCTCGCATCTACTTTTGGGTTCGCTGGAAGGACAAAGACCAGAGCCTGAACCGTCTCTATCGGTTCTCGGGGGGACAGTGGAAGAAGGTCAAGGGCAACGAGGACCGCTTTGCGATGCTCTTTGACATGACCGGCAATTTACCGGACTTCCGGAGAAACGGATGCAGCGCCTCGTGCCACAACGGCGAATACATGGCCACCAAAAGCCCTGACCAACGCGCCGACGTCTGGCACTGGAAGGCGCAGCGCACCAACCCCATGGGCTATGCCGACGACCAGCTCCTCACGGACATCGTGAAGGAAAATCACGAAACGACCGGGCGCGTGAGCGACAAGAAAAGCGCTGGCAGCTACTCAAACAACTTCGACAAGAAGCTGGGGAGACCCATGCTCACCGCCCGCAGCGGCGTGGCCGGACCCGTCCTGGCCAAGAAGGACGCCGTCCAGTTCACGGGCGGCGCAAAGGAGGGCATGGTCCTGCCGCGGGAAGTGCTGGCACGGCCACAAGGCAGCCGGGGCGACATTGACGCCGGGGGAGTGTGGAAGAAGGGGCAATGGACCCTGGAGCTTCGCCGAAAGCTCCACACGGGACACCCGGACGATGTGCAGTTCAATCCCGGAAAGCGGTACTTCTTCGGAATTGCGGTGTTCAACAACGGAGACGGTATGGAGCATTCCATGTTATTGGGGGAAGCGTTGCGCCTGGTGTTCAAATGAAAAACCGCCGGTTCAGCTCGCAAGCGCGCTGAGGGAACGGACGGATATGCGGCCCTACCGCATCTTCGTTCCCGACACTGGAAAAGCAGACCAGGTTTTCCACCGACCGATGAGCCGGGCATCCCTTCGGCTGCGGGCCGGTTGGCCCTTTGCTCAGCGCCCGCCCCGATGATAAGAGGGGATAGGCTTGCCCGGTCGCAAGGGGCAACTCGGCTCTCGAAATGCAAAGCCATTTACGAGACACCACATCAGTAGCCGAGCGCACAACCGTCCTTCCGGGACTCTGATGCTCCGGAGTAGACGCCGGTCTCCGGATTCTTGGCAATGGCCTGCGCCCCGCCGAAGCTCGATCCGTCTTTTCGGGAAACACAGTGACCCCGGCGGGTGAGGTCCTGACCAATCGCCGCGGGCATCCGGTCCTCCAGCCACACCTCATTGCCGACAACGAACCGAAACCTCGGCGCTTCCACGGCCTGTTGAATGTTCATCCCAAAAACCAGATGGTTCAAGAGGAATTGAACATGTCCTTGAGGCTGCATGTCGCCTCCCATAACGCCAAAGGCCATCAGGGGTTTTCCGTCCTTCTTCAGGAATGCGGGGATGATCGTGTGCAGGGGCCGCTTGTGCGGTTGGAGACGGTTGGGACGCCTTTCGTCCAACACGAAACCTGCCCCGCGGTTTTGCAAAATCAGCCCCGTTTCTCCGGCGCACACACCCGAGCCGAAGCGACTATAGAGGCTATTGATGAAGGAGACCATGTTCCCCTCGGCGTCGGCCGTCGCGAGATAGACTGTGTCACCGGCGGCAAGGCGTCCGGGCGAGGCGTCCGGCAGTGCGTATTGCGGGTTCATGAGCCGCCGCCGCTCGGCGGCGTATTCCTTAGAGAGCAGGCGTTCGGTGGGCACGTCCTCAACCTCCGGATCCGTGACGTACCGGTTGCGGTCGGCAAAGGCCAGTTTGATCGCTTCCAGAACCGAATGGCAGTAGTCCGCGGAATTATGCCCAAGAAGAGGAAGGTCGAAATCCTCCAGGACATTCAGGGCAATGAGGGCCGTAATCCCCTGGCCGTTGGGCGGAAGCTCAAAAACTTCGTGATCTTGAAAGGTCGTCCGGATCGGTTCGACCCAATCCGAGCGATGTGTCTCAAGATCCCCCATCGTCAAGAGGCCCCCCTTCTCCCGGATCGCCTGCACAACTTTTTCGCCCAGCTCCCCCCGGTAGAAGACATCTCTCCCACCCTTCGCAACCGTCCGAAGCGTTCGGCCCAGCGCCCGGTTCCGGAAGACCTCCCCCGCGCGCGGGGCGCGGCCCGCCAGGAGGTAGTGACGATCCGAATCAGGATCGCGCGATAATTTTTCCACCTCCAGCGTCCATTCCCGGTGGACGATGGGAGAGACGACAAATCCCTCCTCCGCCAATCGGATGGCCGGCGCCAGCAACCGCGATGGGTCCATCCGGCCATAACCTTCGAGAAGGGTTATCCACCCGTCCAGGGCGCCCGGCGTCGTGATGGCATCGATATGTTCAAAAGGCATCTGACAGTGGCCCCGGCGCCGCAGATTCTCGATGGTCGCTCCCATAGGGGCCCGGCCACTGCCGTTCAATCCTTTCAGCTCTCCCGTCCGCTCCCACCAGAACAGGGCGAAAACATCACCCCCGATGCCCGCATTATGGGGCTCCACAACGTGCAGAACGGCGGCGGCCGCTACGGCCGCGTCGATGGCGTTTCCCCCGTCTCTCAGGACATCCAAGCCGGCCAAGGTCGCATAGGGTTGGCTGGCCGCCACCATCCCGTTTTCCCCAAAAACGACCGAGCGTCCCGTCTGGTATCGATCCGACATCTTTAGAATCGGCATAAATTAATCGGCTGGAAAAAGGCGGGCGGGCGCCCGGGCGGTTCAACCTGCATTTCTCACTAAGGTTTCGGTGGGCTGTTCTGCACCACCTGTTCAGCGCTCATCCGCTCTCTTGCCGGAAAACAGGGGCGGGTGCAGGAGTCAACCGGCTCTCGCCCCCCCCTACACGCGAAACCGCTGAAGGGCGCTGAAATTCAGGGGCGGGGCGCCGCACCCGACCCCCCATCCGGGCGCCGGGCGCCATGCATCCCTTCCCCTCTTCCGAAATCGCGAGGCCAAAGATAGTCCACCCTACTTCTCGGGGATCAGGATGAGCTTACCGAAGACTTTTCTTTCTTCCAGGAGGACTTGGGCGCGTGGGGCCTCTTTGAGGGGCATGACCTCCTGGATGACGGGAGCGAAAACCCCCCGATCGAGGAGGCGGACGAGGGTGTGGAACTCTTGGAGGGTCCCGTAGTTGGAGCCAATGAGGGAAAGCTGTTTGTGGAAGATGTACGCGACGCTCGTCGCCACATCGTACCCCGAGGTTCCCCCGCAGGTGACGAGACGGCCCATTCGGACGAGGCTGCGGACGCTTCCGTCCCAGGTGTCCTTGCCGGTGTGCTCGAACACCACATCCACGCCTCTTTTTTCCGTGAGACGCCGAACCTCCTCGGCGAAGTCCTGCTTCCGGTAGTTGATGGCGAACTCGGCGCCCATCTCCCGGGCCCGCTCGCACTTCTCATCGGAGCCCGCCGTCCCGAACACCCGGGCGCCCATGTACTTGGCGATTTGCAGGCCTGCCATCCCGAGGCCGCTGCCCACGGCGTGGATGAGGACATCTTCGCCCGGCTTCAGGCCGGCCCGGGTGACCAGCATGTGCCAGGCCGTGAGATAGACCTGGTTGAAGGCGGCGGCCGCTTCCCAGGAAACTTTGATTGGATCGAAGGGGACGGCGTTGGGGGCGGGCAACTTCATGTACTGGGCGTACCCGCCCCATTCGTGCGCCCCGAGGTAACCCCGCCGGAAGCAAACGTTCGGCTCGC
>JASLXW010000179.1:0-4207 GCA_030740135.1 Nitrospinota bacterium | reverse complement strand
AGGCAGAACTCGCACCGGCCACAGGGCAACGTGCCGTAGGCGACAACCGGCATGCCCACTTCAACCTCTTCCACGTCAGGACCCACCTCTGCGATCTCGCCGGCGATATCCGCTCCCAGGACATGGGGGAAGGTCTTGTTCGGCCGATAGGGATGTCCCTTTCGCGCCATGATGTCCGCCTGGTTGAGGGCCGTCGCCCGCACCCGCATCAAGACCTCCCCGGAGGAGGGCTTCGGCGTCGGGACCTCCTCGTAGCGCAGGACATCGACGGGACCATACTCGTGAAAAACCATGGCCTTCATCCGAAATGCCTCCCCAATCTTGGAAATCGCAGGCCTCGCCTCGGTTCGAGAGACAGGGGCCTCGGGCGCACTTTCAACCCCCGGACGGCGATCCACATCACGGGAACGCCCCTCCCGTGGACCTCGGAACAGAACCTCGCGTCCTTGACCGCCCCCTTGAGGGTGGCCTCCCGCCGCCGGATCCCGACGCGTCACATCCGCTACGAGGTCACCCCGCCCCCTCAGACATCCCCGTTCTCGTCGGCATCACCCAACTTCCGGAGAAGTTGGCCGTAACCCTCGATGGACTCCCTCACCTGTCCCATCCGCAGTCCGGCCCAAAGGGCCGCCTGGTTGCTGGTGACCACGGGAAGCCCCAGGTCCCGCTCCAAGGTGTCGATGATGTCGAAAGTCCTCATCCCGCCGCAGGAGATAAAGATCCCCTCCGCGTCGCCAGCCTCTTTGAGCGCGTCCCGGGTGAGACGATAGGCCGCGCTCGGCGGCAAACGATAGATATCCCAATTATAGCGCTGTTGAAGCCCTTTGAGGACCAGGACCTCGAAGCCCGCTTCTTCGAGAAAATCCCGAAGACGCTCGTTCAACTCATCGAGGTACGCGGTGGCCACAACGATCCGGCGGGGCCCCAGCAACCGCAGCCCCTCCACCACGGCCGAGATCTGAGTCATGCTGGGAAGCCCGGAGGCCTTCTCAAGACGCTCGGTCACCTCCCGGTTGAAAGCATGTCCTTTGAAGAACCCCGCCGGCGTCCCGCAAAGCACCACGCTGTCCGCCTTCATGATGGCGATGTCCCGGGCCGCCCGCTCCACATGCGTCACCATCCCCTCGACGCCCTTCAGGCTAACCTCCTCGATGTACATTCGGCTTCCGACGAAGGTAACTCCTTCGGGCGCCGCCCGCCTGACCTCTTCCTGCAACATCGGGCCACCGCTCGGCTCGATGAGGCCGACCACCGCTCGCCATCCGTACATGATCCCTTCCTCGCGAAAGGTTCCGTGGCGCCCCGACAGACCGCCCAGGCCAGCACCCGGCCGGCCGCACTTGGAGGCCACCCCGTGGATCTCCCGCCTACCCAACACCCTGCACACGGTAGAAGTCAAACCCGGAATTACCCGGATGACAACTGCTTAGCCAGGCTGGAGTTCTCGTGTGCCATCAGGGCGCCACATCCCTGATTTTCCACCAGACTCCGATTTCCCCAGCAGCCTCTCCGGGCGCGTCATTAAGTATTCCATTCCCCTTTGAGGGAAACATGATCCAGATCAGCCCGCGCGGAAGTTTTTCTTCGAGCGGAGTCGAACCGATTCGGAATGACATGAAAAATCCGGTAGGACGACTGAAAACCAACTCTTCATGGATCAGAAATACCGGCGAAGCCGCGCGATAAATTATCACCTCCCATATTGGAATCAGAAAAAATGATGAACCTCGGGATTTTCCTTTTGAACCGCGAATAACAGCGCCGAGGCGGCTTTCGCCCCGCGAGGCATGTTCGGGTCGATGACCATCCGGAAGCTTCTGGTGTAGGAGCCGATCACCTGAAGCTCGGACCGGCCCTCCCAAACCCAGGGGCGTCCCCGCGCATCCCGGAAAACCCGCTCAGCCAGCCTTCGGTCGACCGGAACGGCCTTGTGATACAGGCGAGAATTCTCCGTCCCGGTGAAAACCCAAAATCCGTCGAAATGCGCCGGATCCATGAGGCCCCGAAGGACATGGGCGTTTCGCCTGATTCGCCTCATGATGCGGCCGGGCGGCGCTTCCCGAATCTCAGCGAACACCTCCTCGATTTCCAGCACGCCGACCAGGAAGAACCCTCCCCTTTCGGCGTCAAACCGATCCTCTCTGAACGGAACCAGCCTTGCGAGAAAGAAAAGCAGGTCTCCGGGGCGGAGGCGCTTCAGCCCCGCGGCCCTGGGCGCGTAATGACAAAGGTCCCCGTAAGTCCACTCACCGAAATCCGGGTCCCGGTGGGCATGGATCTTCGAATAACGAGCCGGAAGATAGTCGGCCAAGGTCTTGGCCGAGTTGAAACAACGAAGGTCGCCGTACCGCGGCGCGGGCTCGGCCTGAAAGGCGTCCCTTTCGGGGATGGGGACAAGCTCGAAGGTCCCGTCCGGGAAGAGCGGACTTTGAACGGCGTGCGACCGGTTGGCCCCGACGTTCGCGAGGAAAATCCGGCCCCTGGGTCCAAGGATGACCGCGCGTCCGCCTGTCATGTATTCACACCCGTGATCGCCCACCCTCTCCACGACGGTGCGGACGCCGCTGTTCCTCACCGCGAACCGCTCGCTCGCCCTGCCGGCCGCGAAGAGCTCCCCGCCCGCCGCCCCATACAGGACGGTGTTGCCCAAGATCGAGCTTTCATGAGAAGCGAACCGGGAGGTCTCCGGGGGCCGGATGGCGATGAGACCCCCGCCTCCGTATATCCCGTGGCCGGTTTGATCTCTTTGCATCGAATCTTCCCAAAATCCGAATTCACAACGGCCAGTCTGCTGTGGGGATGCCGTCATCGCAAAAGGAAGAATATATGATCTATTACATTAATACATAATGCATAATCCATTGATATCACTTCAGTCTATTTACATAACCAATAAGATCGTCAAGGGCCTCCGCCGTGATGTTCGGGAACCTGGGCATCCTTCCCGTACCCGACTTCACCTGCTTCAAAATCTTTTCGCGTTTGAGACTTCTCCCCCTGAGCGGGGGCGCCAGGGCGGCGCCCTGCCCTTGGGCGCCATGACATTTCGCGCAGGCCTCCAGATAGATGATTCTCCCGTCAGCCGTGTTCGGCCGGTAAGCGTCCTCAGGCGACGGGATTCCTTGCACCAGAGAGACCACCAAGAAAGTCAGCCCGGCGACGCCGGCCAATCCCACCGCCAAAATCCATCGCGGCTTCATTCACCCCTTCCCTTTTCACCCGGAGACAGGCGGTCTCGCAGCTCCGGCAACGCGCGCACCTCGATATCGGGACGGACTTCCCCCGGTTCCAGGCCCCTGGGATTCACCCAGGCGGCGTCCAGACCCGCGGATTTGGCCCCGATGACGTCCGTCTCGTAGGTGTCCCCCACGTAGAGGGTCTCGCCGGGCTCAACCCCCAGTTCTTCCGCCAATCGCAGAAACACGCGGGGATGCGGCTTTCTCCACCCCAGCTTATCGGAAATGGCGATACGGACAAAATAATCCCGGAGCCCCATGTCATCGATCATCGCCTCGGCCGCGGGGGCGTGATCGAAATTCGACAGCAGGGCGATCCGGTGCGTCCGGCCCAGCTCTTCGAGGACAGCCGGGTGTTCTGCGGGGAGGTAGGCGCAATCGAGCAGGGCCCGCATATGCTTGCCGACCAAGTCCTCGATGAACTCCCGCGCGAGCAGGTCCGGCCTCTCCGGAAGCAGTCTTTTCACCACACCGCAAAACCGCGCTGTCGAGGAAATTTCCTTTCCGGCTTCCTTTTGGGCGCGCAGCGCGTCGTCCTCGTCCGACAAGGCGTCGAAGAAAGCATCCCAGCCCACATCCGGGCACCTTTCCCGCAAAAGCTCGTAGGTCACCCCCATCGTCGTCCTGCGGGGATTCCCCTTGACAACGATCTCGGGCATTTCCATGTAATCAAATAGAACAACCGTATCGAACAGATCGAATATGACAGCCCGGTAACGCTTCATCGCCTATCACGGTTTCGTCCCCCGGACGTCCATCGGTCCACGGGATTCAGGAAGCGGAGGTTCCCCCGATGCGAACACCGGCTCAGCGCCGAAAAAGGCCGGCCGGGGAACCCTTTTCAGTCAAACTCCATAGAGTGAATCGACCGGAAACCCGGCGGATTGCGACAACTGTATAGGTTCAGATAGATGTGAGACATCTCCTTGGGTAGGGAGTAGGGTTCCAGGGGCCAACAGAGAGAGAGGAGG
>JASLXW010000178.1 GCA_030740135.1 Nitrospinota bacterium | reverse complement strand
CTTATTTCAAACCCGCTCTTAATGGGGAGCACTATAGTCTCTGACTCATCGTTTCTTTGAATCAGGGAGGGTTCCCCGGCAGGCTGTCGCATCGCTCTTTTTGTAACGGACCCCCCGGCTAGTCAGCCCAGCCCGGCTCATAGCGTTCTCCCTTCACAACGCGTTGGACAAAGATCGCGGGGGTGACAACGGCTTCCGGCGCCAGGCCGCCCACCTCCACGATCTCCTCGACCTCCGCAATCGTGATCTTCGCCGCGGCCGCCATGACGGGGTTGAAGTTCCGGGCGGCCATCCGGTAGACGAGGTTGCCCATCCGGTCCGCCCGGAAAGCTTCGAGCAGGGCATAGTCGGCCCGAAGGGGGGATTCCAGAAGGTATTCCCGGCCGTCGATGACCCGAACCTCCTTACCCTCCGCCACAGGCGTCCCGACGCCGGTCGGCGTATAAAATCCCCCCAAGCCCGCCGCGGCCGCCCGCATGCGCTCAACCAGCGTTCCCTGAGGGACCAGCTCGAGCGCTGTCTCTCCCGCCTTGAGCCGCTCCTCAAAGGCATCGCTCGCCCCGGGAACCGGAAAGCTGGCGTAGAGTTTCTTGATCTGGTTGTTGCGATAAAGCATGGAAATCCCGCGCTCTCCCGAGCCCGCCGAGTTGGAAATCACAACCAGGTCTTTCGCGCCCCGCTCAGCCAGGGCGCGTATCAAATTTTCCGGAACCCCCGCGTCGCCGAATCCACCGACCATGATGACTGCGCCATCTTGGATGTCGGCCACGGCCGAGGCGGAATCGGGGCGGACCTTGTCGATCATTCGAGTTTTCCATTGAATCGAAAAGCGGCAATCTCAACACCCGCTTGGGGTGTCATGAAGCCCGGGGGTCCATCCCCCGCCTCCCTTCTTACAGATTCATTCGTCCTCCGTAAAGGATGATGTGTGTTCATGGGGAGAGGGTGCGGCCCGCGCCGTTCTCCGCTGCGCCTTCCCGATCCTCAGTAAAGCCCCAGGGCGCGAAGGGTGCGGGGGCCGGCCACGCCGTCGGGCGTGAGACTGCGGCGCTTCTGGAACTCTTTCACCGCCTGCGTGACCTTGGGCGAGAACCGTCCGTTGGCCGGCCCGGCGTACAGATTCCGGGTCCGCAGGGCCTCCTGGAGCCGCTCGACTTCGAGGCCCCGGTCGCCCTCCTTCAGGAGGGTTTTTCCCCGTTTGCCCCTTTTCGAGAGGTAGAGCCGCTGTTTGCTGGCTTTCAGATACCTGGAGCGCGCCGCCGGGCTGGCCGCGGCCCGGTCCATCTGAGAGGCCTCCATCCGCAGGGCCTCGAGCTTTTTGGACAGGACCAGGTTGTTCAGCGTTTTGTTCTTCTCGGCGATCTCCTTCGCCAGGGCGGCGATGCCGCGCTTGGCCTCCATCCTTCGGCCCTTCTCGTACATCCGGATCGCCTTGGAGTAACGCTGGTCGGTCTCGGTGAGGATGGCCTCGGCCATGACTTTCTTGTTGCGGGAGGCTTGGACGACCTGTGTGTCCGAAGAAACCCGCACTTTGATGGCCGTGGCGTGGCGTCCGGGCCGGTTGTTCAGGGTGTCCACGTAGCTCAGGTCCAGACGGCCCAGGTCCAGCCCGCCCTCGCGGGCGGCGTTGACTTCGAGGCGGATCACGACGGACCTTTTCTCGCCGGAGTAGAAGTTCCCCATCGGGATGGTCGTGCGGCTGCTTTCACGGGTGTGCGCGTAGCCGAAGACGGTGACCTTCTCCACCGCCGGGGCGGCGGCGAAGACGAGCCGGGCGTCCTTGGCGACGGTGGCGTACAGCGTGGACAGCTCCCGGCGGAAGATTCGGCTCATCCGGGCGGGGTTTTCGATGTAGTAGTAGTTGCCCGCGCCGTTCTCGGCGATGGTCTGCATCAGGTCCTCGTCGTAGTTCAGCCCGAGGCCCGCGGTGGAGATGCTGACGCCCTTGCGCAGCGCCTCGCGAACGAGCTGCCGGATGGCGGCCGGCCGGGTGACGCCCCGGTTGGCGAGGCCGTCGGACATCAGAAGGACCCGGTTGACGCCTTCGTGGTCCAGGTGTTTGAGCACTTCCTCGACGCCCTTCATCATCCCCCCGGCGAGGTCGGTCGACCCCCGTGGGGTGAGGCCATCGATGAGGCGCTTGATCATCTCCGGCGCCTCGACCGGCGTGGAGGGCCAAAGGACGGTGATCCGGTCGTCGTACTCGACCACCGCCAGGCGGTCCTTGGGACTCAGCAGGTCGACCACGACCTTGGCCGCTTTCCGGGCGTAGGTGATCTTGCCGCGCTGCGACATCGAGCCGGAGCGGTCGATGACGAGCGCCAGGTTCATCCGCGGACGCTCCTTGCCCGGCTCGGGGTTCCGCTCGGGGACGTCGAACTCGATCAGGACGTACACCGGGCGTTTTTTCCCCGGCAGGATCACCTTGCGGTCGAGCTCGGCTTTGGGGGAAACCGGGGCGGACAACGCGGAACCGGCCGACAGGGTGATCATGGTCAGGCACAGACCGAGCGCGAGCAGCCGGCGGACGGTGCGCCTTCTGTCTTTCAAGCGGGATCTCATCTCCACTTTCCTTTCCTCCTTATTGAAATTCGGCCGTTGATTCAAATCGGTCGTATGGCGTTGATTCACCCAACCCGCACCGGACGCCTTGGGGCATAGCGGAGAGAAGGCGTTTCAACCGTTCACCCCAACTTGGGTTCTCACGGGATTGTCCCCGCTCCCCCCCCCCGCCCCGTCGGCTACAAGATAGGAGCGCGGGGAGGAATGTCAATCCGTCCCGCCGGATGCGGCGATGGGGCAGTCCTTATCCGATATGACAATCCATTCGGCCGATTGGTTCTCGCGGGGGGAGTTTCTATTCTCTTGCCGCGCGGCCCGATTCGTGGATAATCTCTAAAATGTTAGGATATTTTATTTGATCTCCGATTCCCTGCTTCATTCGAGGAGCCGCTAAATGGCTGAGCGGATTCGGAAAAGGGTAGCGCCCAAGGATTTGGTGACGCCCTTGATGAGGTATTCGCCCGGGATCAAGGTCGGGCCATGGGTCTTCGTGGCCGGAAAAACGGCGGGGAGCTTTACGGAAGAGGGTTTGGCCCCGGAAGCGCGGCCCGGCTTGCAAAACCCCGACCTTCAGCCGAACCGCCTCCGCCTCCAGGCCCTCTCCATCCTCCCGAACCTGAAAAAAGTCCTGGACGCCGGCGGGTCGTCGATGGACCTCACTGTCCGGATGGACGATTTCATTGTGAGCGACGACGCGGCCCAGGACGGAATCGGGTCGGCCTCGGAATACCTGCGCGCCCGGGACGAGCTCATGCCGGAATCCTCCGGCGCTCCCGCTTCGACGACGGTTGGTTGCAGCAGTCTCCTGTGCAAGCCGACGGTCCTTGAAGTCGACTGCATCGGGGTCACGAAAAATTCCGGTTGGAAGAAGGAAGTGATCCGGTCCTCGGGCGTCCCGGTCCCGCCGTTCAGGCGCAGCGACGCTGTCCGGACGGGGCCTTACGTCTTCTGCTCGGGCGCGCTCGCGACCGATTGGGTCCACGGCGTAGCGCCCCCGGCCCGGACGAACGCCGAGCTCCGGCTCGGAAACGACATCGAGAAGCAAACCCTCTTCATCCTCGACCAATTGGGGAAGGTCCTGGAGGATGCGGGGTCATCCCTGGACCTCAGCGTCAAGGCCCAGGTCTACCTCACCGCCGAAGGCATGAGGCAGATCAGCAAGTTCGATGAAGTGTGGAAGGAGGTTTTCCCCAAAAGACCGCCCGCCCGCTGCATCACCCCCGCGGCGTGGCTTGTGGCCAAGGGCTGCTTGGTCGAGATCAACCTCGTCGCCGTCACGAAAGACGGCGGGATCAGGCCTCAAGTGATCAGGGCGAAGGGGGTTCCCAAGTGGCCGCTGCATGAGCCCCACGCGGTGAGGGCGGGGAACCTGCTCTTTCTTTCCACGGGAATCGCCGCCGATAACAGGGGAGATTACCCCCGGGAGTGCCGGATAAATCCCCACTACCCCTGGTACGAGAAGGGGATCCGAAAGCAGACGGAATTTATCCTCGGCAACGCCGAGAAAATCGTGAAAGCGGCCGGCGGCTCGGGGTATGAGAACATCATCCGCCGCCAGGCGTTCCATTCCGATTTCGACGAATTCATTCTGTGCTTCGAGACTTGGCGGACCCGGTTTCCCCACGACCCGCCCGTGAGCACGACCATCGAGGATTCGACCGTTCCCCTGCCGGTGCCGGGGGCGACGCTCGTTCTGGACCTCTGGGCCTATCTACCGTGACGCCGGGCCGCAAACCTTTGCGCAAGACCTGACCCCGGGGATTCCATACTGCTGATTTTACACGAGAAAACGGCATTCGGTCCGACAAAACTTATGATCCATATGGGAAATGCGGGCTTAATTCTTCTTATGCCCCCTTTTTCGTCCTGGCTTCTGGCGTTGCAGGATGACGACCCAATTCCTCTTCAAGCTTTTTTCCGACCATTTCAAGCAGGGGCTTGACCTTCAGCAGATCGTTGCCCCCGCCATCCTTCACGAAAATTGACCCGACGGGTGTAACGCCGGTGAGCTTCCCCGATCACTCGCCTCAAGCCAAAAGGCAAGAATTAAGTATGGTGTCCCCAGAATCCCTCGTATGACAACCCATCCACTCCGATTTGTTCCCGCGTGAGGAAAGAACCGGTCCTCCCCCTGCGTGGACCCATTCGGTTTCCGGTCTGGATGATACTCAGTCGGGATCTTTCACCAACCGAGAACAGAGAGCGTAGGGGCGCCCTCCAGCGGGCGGGTGCGGAAGGCCGGGCGGAGCCTATGCTGAGCAAAGCGAAGTGCACCCGCCCCCGTGCCTTCTCAGAGCGGTTTGGCGCTCGTTCAGATAGACTCTCCATCGCCCCAGGGTTTTATTGGACGCTCGATTGAGAGATGATAATGGAAGAAAGCGGTGTCCAGGATGAGCCAACGGAGCTATGTGGCGGCTAGGCCGGGGGGAGCCCGTAGAGCGACCGGAGGTGCCGCCGTCAGGAATACGCTGTCACGGGAGGAAAGGATCATGCGGTCCGACCTGGAGATCCTTCAAGGGGCTTGTGACATTCACGTCCACACGAATCCCGATGTCTTTCGCCGGATGGTGGACGACGTGGAGGCGGCCCGAGGGGCGAAGGCCTATGGATTTCGCGCCATCATCACAAAGTCCCATCAGCTCGAGACCGCCTCCCGCGCCCACTTCGCGCGGCGGCTGGTGGATGGAATCGACATCTTCGGGAGCACCACCCTCGACTACTCTCACGGGGGGCTGAATCCCTTCTGTGTGGATGCCGTCATCAAAATCGGCGCGAAGAAGGTTTATCTGCCGACGACCGACGCGGATTACCACAAGGAACTGTTCGGTTCGATCGGGTCATTGGGTGGCTTGTACCAGGCGGAAGGTCACATCACGGCCCTTTACGCACAGCAGCCGCCCCTGAAAATCATCGACGAGAGAGGAAAAATTCTTCCAGCCGTCCGGGACGTCCTGAAGTTGATCGCCGAAGCCGGCATCATCGTGAGTGCGGGTCATGCGTCCTTGGAAGAAATCCGGGTTTTCCTACGGGAGACAAAGGACCTGGGAATCCGCAAGGCGGTTGTAGACCATCCCTTCCTGACAAAGATTCCCGTCGCGGCCCAAGAAGAGATCGCCCGCGAGGGCGCCTACATCAATTACGCCTACTGGGATATCTGCCCCAAGTATTACTGCGTCACCTTGCCCAAGATGGCGGAGGCCATTCGCCGCGTGGGCCCGGACCGGGCCGTCCTGAGCAGCGATGCGGGCCAACTCTTCAACGCCCCTCCCGCGGAGTGTCTTCGGACCTACGTCCAGATGCTTCTGGAGGAAGGGCTCTCGCCCCGGGAGATCCGGCAGATGGTTTGCGACAATCCCGCCTTCCTCATCTACGGATGAGGTCTTGCGCCGCTTCTCGACGGCCGTTCTGAGTGGAAAAAACGGGGCCGGACTCGATGAGCGTCTTTTGACGGGATTGTGCGCCAAGGGCGGGGGGTGCGGTCCGCCCATGCCCGCGCTGAATCAGGAGGTCTTCAAAGGCGGAACCGGCAGATCGACATGGTGGCGCCTTGTCCGCCAAGGGCGGTCTTGCGCCTGCACCCTGAGAGAGATTCTGTGATTTCTTCGGGGTTTATTCCATGAGGGTCAGTCGTCCCGTGGGCCAGTCCGCGGCCAATCTCTAAAATGTTGGAATGCAAGACCTGACCCCTTGCCTTCCTCGAAAAAGTCTTGACATTGTGCTCAAGGTCTGGCCCGATAGAAAAACGTCTTGTCAGAAGTATGATTCGGCAGGTCATCCTGGAAATCCCGGATGGAAGAGCTCGGGGTGGAGTGAGGGCGGAACCAGAGAAGAGGACGGAAAAAAGGCGTCGGGAGTCTTTTCTCGCCTCTGTGAGGTTACACGAGAACAGCAGGATGGCTAAGATTGGTCATCCGGAAAATCCCGGCGATAGACACGGGCCGGCAGAGGGCTCCCCAATCGAGGCGTTTTCCGATGGCCAAGGATTTGCGGTTTTATCTGAATCGGCTCGCGGAGCGGGCGCCCGAGGAGCTCCGTCGGGTCCGGCGGGAGGTCTCTCACCGGTGGGAGCCTATCGCGGTCATCGGCAGGATGGACCGGGAGGGCATCCACCCGGCCGTCCTCTTTGAACGGATCAAGGGTTTCGAATTTCCTGTCCTGGCCAACCTTCTTTCCAGCCGGAAGAAGTTCGCCGTCGCCCTGGACACCTCCGAGGACAACGTGACGGAGGTTCTGGGAGAGCGGGAAACACGGTCCGTCCCTCCCCGGCGGGTGGCCACCGGCCCGGTCAAGGACGTACGGTACATCGGAGAGGAGGCCGACCTGGGCCATCTTCCCATCGTCCTTCATCACGAGCTGAACGACGCCCCCTACATCACCATGGGCGTCCTGGTGGCGAAAGACCCCGAAACCGGGACCTCCAACCTGGGCATTTACCGCCATAAGGTTCTCGGCCGAAATCGACTCGGTGTGTATTACAGTTGGGGAAAGCGGCTCCAGTATATCCACCGGAAGGCCGAGCAACGGAGCGAGCCTCTGGAGTGCGCCATCGTCATCGGCATGCACCCCGGCTTCTGTATCGCTTCACAGACCCAACTGTCGCGCAAGAGCGGGGTGGATGAATACGAGGTGGCCGGAGGGCTGTTGGATGAGCCGGTGGAGGTGGTGAAATGCGAGACGGTCGATGTAGAGGTGCCGGCTCACGCGGAGATTGTCATCGAAGGGAAGATCATCCCTCACGTCCGTCAAACGGAGGGACCCTTCAGCGAATACCACCGCTATTACGGTCAGGTGGTCGACGCACCCGAGATGGAAGTCACCGCCATCACCCACCGCAGGGACGCCATCTATCACAACGTCGGCGAATACATGGAGATGGTGACCCTCAACAGCCTGGCCAAGGAGGGACATCTGTTGCGGGAGCTGCGCAAGGTGCTCCCCACCGTACGGGCCGTCCGAATCCCCCTTTCGGGGGTCATGTACCACGCTTACGTCCAGATGGAGAAGGTGAACGAGGGAGACGCCAAGAACGTCTTGATGGCTGCGCTCACCCGCACCCCGTATCTCAAGACGGTGTTTGCGTTCGATCCGGATGTGGACATCTTCGATGAGGACGACGTCCTGTGGGCCCTCTCGACGCGCGTCGTGCCGGACCAGGACCTCCTGATCATCCCCGGTGCGCGCGGGAACCGGCTCGACCCGACGACGTATACCATTACGCGATTGGCCAGGGACGGGATGGTGACGAAGATGGGAATCGACGCCACGATCCCCATGGGCTTGCCGTACGACTACCCGGATCGCCTGGAGATCCCGGGGGTGGAAGAGATTCGGATTGAAGATTATGTGTCCCCGTCGAAGGTCGGCGTAGGGCAA
>JASLXW010000177.1 GCA_030740135.1 Nitrospinota bacterium | reverse complement strand
CCGACACTATTTGAATCAAGCCATCGAGTTCAACTTATTATGGGCGCTCCTCCTTGCGCTTGCGCTCTGCCTCATCCCCTGCGGGCTCTACGGAATTTGGGTGCAAAGACAATGGAGACGGCGAGGCCGGCCGCCGAACCTCCCTGAAGCGGCCTCAGCGGAAACATCGATCTTCGTTCTTCTCTTATTGATCATTGGAATCGGACGCTCTTTGATTATTGTCGGACCCGCGGCCGGGCTTGCGGCCTTTCTGATCTTTCGTATCCTGCGGCGGCGCCCGAAGATCGCCAGCGGGTTTCAGATTCTTATTGTCATGCTGACGGCCGGGATCTCCTACTATCTGCTCGGGCCTTATTGGGAGAAAGTGGACTCGGCGGACTCAGGGGTTTATCGGCTGAACTCTTTTCTCGGGCGGCCAACGTTGCGCACAATTTCCGACCAACGCCGAGATTCCCCCCATGTGCTGCTCATTTTGGTGGATACGGTTCGGGCGGACGCCCTTTCCACTTATGGGTATTCCCGCGACACCATCCCCTTCATGACAAAATTGGCGTCGGAGGGCGTCCTGTTGACCAATTACTATGCGGCGAACTCCTGGACCTTGCCCGCCACGGTCACGATGATGACGGGACTGTACCCCTCGAGCCATGGCGTGCTCGGATATGACAGAGTCAATCAGATCAGGTCTAAAGATCCGACCTTGTTGGAAATCGTTAGGAAGGCGGGATACAACACCCTCAGCATCAGCACGAATCGGAACGTCGATAACCTCACGGCCGCTCGTGGGAGCGACTATTTCCAGGATTCTTGGAGTTATCGGGGCAAACCATTGGACGCCATGCCCAAACAATACTTCTTTTGGAAAAAACTGGATGCGACAGTCAGTTGGATCGGCGGTACAAAGGCGCAACAGAAGTTCTATTCCTGGTTAAACAATATTATACGAACCTATGAGAATTTTGTTGAAATTGACCAACCGGATATTCGGGAGGACGGATATAACACGCGCGCTTCCGGCGTGAATAAAGTCTTTCTCAAATACCTGAACAAGTTCGAATCCGTGCGCGGATTTGACCATAACAAGAATAAGTTCTTTTTCTATCTTCACTTTATGGACCCCCACGAATACGATCCCCCAGTGCCCTATTTCAAACGGTACGCTCCCTTGCCGGCAAGTCAGCGGGAAAGGGACAAATGGGCTATGCCCGGAACGAAAAGCAGGCAATTCACGAAGCGCGACATCGAGTTTAGCCGCGCCCTTTACGATGCGGAAATCCGATATTTCGACGACCAACTGCGTCTCTTATTCGACAAATTGCGGGAAAGAGGTTGGCTGGACAACACGATGGTCATTATTACGTCCGATCACGGCGAAGAGTTTTACGAGCATGGAGGCTTTGGACACGTCAAAACGCTATTCAACGAAATCGTAAAAATCCCTTTTATCCTCTGGTATCCGAAAAGATGGAACGGAGTTCGCGTCAATCGGCTAACCTCGCAGGTGAGTTTCCTGCCCATGGTTCTGAACCTGTTGGACATTCCGAGGCCGCGCGGCATTCAAGGGAACGGTCGTTTTCCCGGAATCCTCAACGGCTCCACCGAATCCGCCATATACGGGGAAAAGCTCTGGCTGGACAAAGGCCAATTCCATGAGAGTTGGTTTGTCATCCAGGGGAATCGCAAGCTGCTTGAATCAAAATTGGCGAATGAAAATTCCGTTGCGCTCTACGAATTGAAAGACGACCCATTAGAGACGAAAAACCTTTTCCGAACCGGAGATGCGCCGGCGGCCCAACTGAGACGGCTTATGAACCGGTTCAAGGAAAAGCAAAAACAAAGAGAGGGATTTACCTGGATTCCGAAAAGCGGGAGGATCGACAAGGCTGCAGAGGAGCGTCTTCGCGCGCTTGGTTATCTTGAGTAAGGTGTTCGCACGGCCCAACCGGAATAACCGACTCCAGACGCCTGTATGCGCCGTTCTTCCCTTTTTGAATTTAATCGTCAACGGATTATCGTCGAAGCCCGACAAGGATTCCGACGAATTATCAGAATAATTACGCGCCGAAGACGCGCGACCCTATTTCTGTGTCTCGATCCTTCATCCGAGACTGGCGATTGAACACCGCAACCAAGGTCATTCTCCTGGGTATTGACGGGGGAACTTTCTCCCTTCTTGAGCCCTGGATGGACGATGGAACCCTGCCGAATTTCGCCAAGGTGCGCGCGGAGGGGGCCATCGGGCCTCTGGCCTCGACCGTCCCGCCCACGACCCCAACAGCCTGGACAACGTGTTTCACGGGAGTCAATCCCGGTAAGCACGGCATCTACGATTTCCGGGAATCCCCCCTGCTCCACCCGGAACGGCCGCTCATCACGCTCTCTTCCGTCAAGGCGCCCCGCCTTTGGCACAGGCTCAACAAGGTCGGGAGGAAAACCGCCATCCTAAACGTACCCATCACATATCCGCCCGAGCCGCTTGACGGCTGCATGATCTCGGGCATGCTGACGCCCGGGCCTGAGGCCGAATTCTCCTATCCATCCGGCCTCAAACTCGAGCTCCTCGCGGCCATCGGGGACTACGTCCCCGACATCGACCTGCCGAAATACGAAGCGGAAAGCTATCAGGACGCGCTGAGCTTTATGGATGTGGTTTCTCACGCCTTCCTACAGCGGGAGAAGGCGTTCTTCTACCTGATGGACCACAAACCCTGGGATTTTTTCATGGGCGTCTTCATTCTCGCGGACCGGCTCCAGCACTTTTTCTGGAAATATCTGGACCCCGATTGCGGCCTCTACGGGAGCGCCATGGCCAACCGGCTCCGGGGAAAGATCACTGATTGTTACCGCCTCATGGACGATTTCCTGGGGCGTCTCCTCGACCGCCTGACCTCGGACACCCTGTTGCTCATCATGTCGGACCACGGCTTCGGGCCCACCGACGCCTGGTTCAACGTGAGCGCCTGGCTGGAGAGGCAGGGGCTTTTGCGCATCCGGAAAGAGGCCGCCTCCCGCAAGAAGCTGCTCTACAAGCTGGTTTCCCTGAACGATGTAAAATGGGTCCGGTCGCTCGTCCCCGGCTTCATCCAGAGCCGGATGAGAAAGCGGGCGCGGCGGGGCCGCTCGGCCTTTGTGACCGACCTTCACGAGACCCTCGACTGGGACCGGACGCGGGCCTTCTTTCCGAGTATTCCGTCCCAGGGGATCTACATCAACGTCCGGCGCGAGGGATTCGGGATCGTGCCGCCCGGCGATGCCTACGAGGCCCTTCGCCGGGAAATCAAGGAGCGCCTGGAGGACCTTCGGGATGAGAAGACCGGAGAGCGTCTGGTGGATTGGGTCAAGTTCCGCGAGGAGGTCTATCACGGCCCCCAAACCCATTACGCCCCCGACCTCATCTTTGCCGCCCGAAACTACAGTGTGTTGGGCCGACAGATGTTCGGGGCCGGAGAGGTTATCCACTCCAGTTTGAGCGTACCCAACGGGTTTCACCGGCCGGACGGCATCCTGATGGCCCGCGGGCCGGGCGTGCCTCCGGGGAAGGGGGTCGAGGGATCCGACATCGCGGACATCTCGCCGACCGTCCTCTACGCCATGGGTTTTCCGGTTCCGGAATCGATGGACGGCAAAGTCCTCGCCGAGCTCTTCGAGCCGGACCTCCTCGCCGCGCGCCCCATCGAGCGGGGAAACCTGACCGACCCGGAAGACGCACCCGCCCCGGGGGCCGCGCAGAGCGCCTACTCGGACGCCGAATCCGCGGCCATCGAAGAGCGGTTGAAAGACCTGGGATATCTGGAATAGGCTGAAACCCGGGAGAAATCCCTTTGCGAACGCCGGCCGTGACGCCGGAAACCCCGCGGGAACCCGAGACGAATCGCGTGAAAGGCAAGATAGCCCTCGCACTGAAAATACTGGTAAGCGTTGCGCTGGTGGTCTGGCTCCTGAGTCAGATGGACCTTGGCCGGTTCTGGGAGATGGTAACCCACATGTCTCCCGCTTGGCTGCTTCTCGCGCTCTTTTTCAAATCCTGCGGGGTCTTTGCCAGCATCCTTCGTTGGAAAGTCCTGTTGCGGGGGCAGGGGATGAACGTCCCGCTCCGGTTCCTGGCCTCGTCATTCCTGGAAGGCCGGTTCTTCGGGACATTCCTGCCCAGCACCATCGGGCTCGACGCTTATCGTACGTACGACTTGGCCAGGTATTCCGGGAAAACCTCTTCTTCCATCTCCGTCATTCTGGTCGACAAGGTGATCGGCCTGTTCTCCCTGTCTTTCCTGGTCCTTGTCACGGCGGGGGCCGGGGCGCGAATTGTCGGCCCGAGGGGCGTCGGCATTCTCCTGGCCGTATTCCTCCTGCCGATGGCCGTCTCGGTGGGAGTGCTCCTTCATCCGGGAATCTTCGGCCGAATCGCCGACCTGAAAGGATGGGGGAAGTGGGCGTGGACCGAGAAGATCGGCGGGTTCGTGAGAACCCTCACCGTGTACAAAGGGCAGCGGGGACTCCTCCTTCAGGCGATGGCCCTGGGGATCGTCATCCACCTGGGAACAACCCTGATGTACTATGGGACCGCCCTGTCGGTGGAAACCGAGGTCAGCCTGAAGGCCATCCTGTTCACCGGGCCGCTCATGATCACGGCGACGATCATCCCCCTGTCCATCGCGGGCATCGGCGTGCGGGAAGGGACGTTCATCTTCTTCCTGAGCCGGACGGGGATCGCCGCCGAGCCGGCCGCGCTCCTGGCCTTCCTGGGTTTCTTGGTGGGTGAATTCATCAGCCTCGGCGGAGGGGTGATCTTCATGATCCGCTCCCACCGTTACCCGTCCGGAAAAGGGGACCCTTCCACTGAGGAGCGCCTTTCTTCATTCGCCCCGCCGCCGGACTCCGCCGCAAGCCCGCTCCACGTTGAGCCCCCAGAGTAGATTGTCCTCCCGAAAAGTCCTGATCATCGGCGTCGACGCGGGGACCCTCGACTTGATCGAGCCCTGGGCGGCGGCGGGGAGATTGCCGAACATCTCCCGCCTCATAGCCCGGGGGGCTTTCGGCGTCGCGCGCTCGACAGTCCCCCCTTCCACCTACCCGGCCTGGACGACGTTCATGACCGGGGTCGGACCCGGCCGCCACGGCTTGGCGGACTTCCTGATCCGCGAGCCCGGGAAATACGCCCTCCGCTTCGCCGGCGCACGGGACCGGGGGGAGGGCGCGCCGTCGCTCTGGAGTCTGCTCAGCCGGACGGGCCGGCGCGTGGCCGTCATCGGGATGCCGGCGACGCATCCCCCCGAGCGCCTGAACGGGGTCATGGTCAGCGGCTTCGACTCGCCCCTGGCCTACCGGTGGGACCGGGGGTTTGTCCTGCCCGTCTCCTATTTCGAAGAAATCACCCGGGCCGTCGGCCCCTATCGCTTCTCCGCGTGCGGAGAGGACCACGTGGACGAAGGGTGGCACGACCGGGCGAAGGGGGAGATCCTCGATTCGCTCGAACAACAAACCCGCGTGGCGGAATACATTCTGGGACGGGAGGATTGGGACCTCTTCGCGATGGTCTTCGGCCAGACGGACACCGCCTGCCACCATTTCTGGATGTTCCACGACCCGGCCTCCCCGAGGTTCTCCGGCCGGGATAGTCCGGAGGCGGCAAGGCACGGGGGATTCATCGGGGAGGTTTACCGGCGGGTCGACGCCTCCATCGGCAGGCTGATCAAAACGGGCCCCCGCGACGCGTCCGTCCTCCTCGTCTCCGATCACGGCGCGGGCGGGGCCGGCAACGGCGTGGTGCGCCTGAACCGCTGGCTTGAACGGGAGGGCTGGCTCACGTTCCGGAATTTCACCGTCCGGGACCGGGCTTTGAGGCGGGTCAGGCGCTTCGGTCTGAGCCACGTCCCGCGGGGCTTGAAACAGTCCGTCTTCCGCCGCCGGGGCCGCGAGCTGGCCGGGGCCATCGAATCCCGCATCCGATTCGGCGGCATCGACTTCGCCCGGACCGCGGCCTTCTCCGAAGAGATGAGCTCCTTCCCCGGCGTTTGGGCGAACCTGCGCGGACGCGATCCCGAGGGCATCCTCCCGCCGGGTGAGTATGAACCCCTGCGGGACAATATCATCCGGTCGGCGGAATCGCTTCGGGATCCCAGGACGGGAGAACGGATTTTTAACCGGGCGGCCCGGCGTGAGGAGGTCTATTCCGGCCCGTACGTGGATCGCTTCCCCGACGTGGTCCTCGAGCCGGCACTGGAGCGAGACCCGCACCCGAACGAAGCGGCGTCCGCGCAGGGTTATTCCTATTCCTTCCTGACAAGCGGGGAGGGGCCGGGGGATGACGGCGGCGAAACCTCCTGGTTCCGTGAGCTTCGTCCCGACGAGCGCGCGGGCGCGAGGGGCCGGGGGATGAACGGGACGCACCGTCCCGAGGGGTTCTTCGTTTTTTCCGGCCCCGGCGTGCGACCGGGCCGATATGAGCCCGGGGCGGACCTCGCCGATTTCGCCCCGACGCTGATGGCGCACCTGGGCGAGCGGCCGGCCGTTTCGATGGAAGGGCGGGTTCTCAGCGCCCTGCTCGACGCGCCAGGACCTTCCTCGGAGCCGTCCCCCCCCAAGCCCCCGGTTCGCAACGCGGATCTCACATCCGTTACAATGGGCGCGGGCGGGCCCGATTGGGAAATGGAAACCGCCGAACGCCTCAGAGACCTGGGATACCTGGAGTGATCCACCGGATGGGTCGGACAGCTTTATTGCTTCGAGCGTTTTCCTCAAACGGGCATTGCCGCCCCCCCGAAGTCGGCCGGGCGGAAAATCCGCGGCGGATCGTCATGGCCGCGGCCTGCCCCTTTCCCGGCGTACAGGGCTCCCAGGTCCTGATTCAAGAGTTGATCACCGGCCTGGCCGCCCGGGGCCACCGGATCGATTTGGTCACATACCCGTTCGGGATGGACGCTCAATGGCGCTGTCCGGAGGGATGTCGGATTCATCGGGTGAACACCGGGCTCAGGTACCCGGCCCAACATCCCGGTCTTCACCCCGTCAAGCCGCTCCTCGACGCGGCGCTGGCCCGTCTTTTGGAAGAAGTGGTCCGCTGGCGGGGGGCCGACCTGATCCACGCCCACAGTTTTGAGGGGCTGGCGGCCGCGCTGTGGGTCCGCCGGCAGACACGCACGCCCGTTCTCTATCACAGCCACACCCTTCTTGGTGAAGAGCTGCCGACCTACTACCGGCCCGGACCGGTCCGCTTTCTGTCGAAATGGGCTGGACTTGCGGCGGACCGCCTGCTGCCCCCCCGGGCGGATCACTGCATCGCCTTGAGCCCGAGGGCGGCCCGGACCTTCCAGCGGATGGGCGTGCGGAGCGACCGAATCTCCTGCCTTCCCCCGTTTGTGATTCACCCGGACCCCGGGCCTCCCGGCGGCGGAAGCGGGCGGGGCGCTCCTTACGTCCTGTACGCCGGAAACCTCCATCCCTATCAAGACCTGGACCTGCTCCTGCGGAGCTTCCGGATCGTTGCCGCCGCGGAGCGGAAGACCCATCTACGGATTGTCACGCACAACGACCCGTCGCCATGGGAAAGACGCATGGAGCGGCTGGGGCTCGAGGGACGGGTGACGTTCCTGACCGGCCTGCCTTTTGAACGGGAATGGGAATGGATGTCGGACGCCGCCGTCCTGGCGCTGCCGAGATTGCGCTGTCCGGGCTATCCGATGAAGCTGTTGAATTATCTCGCGGCGGCCCGGCCCATCGTGGCGAGCGAGGATTCGGCCCGGGGGCTGACGCACGGCCGCGACGCCTACGTGGTCACCGATCCCGGACCGGAGGCTTTCGCCGGGGGACTGTTGAGGGTGTTGCGCTCCCGCCCGCTCGCCCACCGTCTCGCGGTGGGCGCGGGGAGGACCTCGAAAGAAAGCCTCAACCCCCGGAACCTGCTCGGGAGTCTCGAAAGGATTTACGAACGGGTTTCACCGCCGT
>JASLXW010000176.1 GCA_030740135.1 Nitrospinota bacterium | reverse complement strand
CGGATCTGGTTCTGCACACTCCGCCTGTTCCAGTTGATCGGTTTGGGCGTCCTGACCGCCTTCCGGTTGTTGATCCCCCGCCGCCGCCAAAGACCGTTGCGGAAGGTGTAGGACGGAGTTCTCACCAGCCGATATTTCTTATCACCCGACGGGCTCAAGGCGCCGCCGATCAGTTTCTTGCGCCAAATGAAAGTTTTGCGGGAGGGGGGCCCAACCCCTGGGGGGGGACTTTCAAGGCTTGTCCTGAACGATGCCGAAGGAAGCATCCCCGCGCGGGTTCCGCCTTACACCGGCGTCTCCATCCCATACTCTTCCAGCCGTTTATCGAGCCCCTTCAGGACGCGCGCGCGCAACTCGGTCCAGAACTCCGGCGTGATGAATTGCGGGATCTTGATGTGCTCCTGGCGCTCGTACACCCGGGCGGGCAGGACGTAATCCTCGTCCGTGAAGCCCTGCTTTCTCTCCAGGAGCAGTCCGCGCAGATACGTCCGCATGACCGCGTCCTTGAGCTCGGGCTCGGTCGTGGGCACGCCCGTGATGTCCCGGATGGCGTCCAGGAAGAAGGAGTCGGGCGTTCCGGCGAACTTGCAGGTGCCAATCAGGTCGTCGCGGGTGTAGTGAATCCCCCGGTTCAGGATGGCGTCCTCCCAGTAGTCCAGGGAGGTTTTCTCCTCGAAGACCAGGAAGAGGAACGTCCGCATGGACATGTGGCCGCCGGCGATGGCGAAGGGGTAGCCGGGGTTGGTCTCGGGCAGGTAGGCGGGGAGCTCCACCCCCTTGCAGTGCATGGCGTAGTCCGTCTCGCCGAGGGATTCGGAAAGGCGCATCACGCCCTGGCCGAGCTCCGGCTCCTCACCCGCGGCGCACCGGCGGACGAGGTTGATGATCCCCTCGAAATCACCGAACCGGATGCCGCCCAGGATCTTCTCTCCCGGCTCGCCCCGGTCGCGCCGCTCGTTGTACTCCATGGCGTAACCCAGGACGACGCCCAGGCTGATGGAGTCGAACCCCGTGTCGTCGGTCAGCTCCACAATCTCCAGCGTCTGCGCCTGGTCGTAGATGCCGATGTTGGTCGTCATGAGGTTGAGGGGCTCGTAATCGAGCTTGACGTGAAACTTTCCGGGTTTCCGCTTGCCGTTTTCCTCGACGGCGTCGTAGACGTTTTTGTGACACGCGATCCCGCACTTGAAACAGGACTCGTCCTTGACGTAGTAGTTCTCCTCGAAGCTGTCGCGGAACTGTGTGACGGGGCCTTCAGTCCCTTGCGGCACGAAGTTGTTCTCGGGCAGGATGCCGGCCTTGTGCAGAGGCGGATAGTTCCGCCAGGTGCCGCCCCCGCCGTTTTGCTTGCGCTTGTCCCGGTAGTTTCGCGAGCCGTCCCCCCGGGAGACTTCGACGTTGACGGTCTTGATGACCGGGGACACCCGGCCCCGGGGATCGGGGGTCTTGGCCGCGATGGCGAGGAGGTTCTTCGACCCCATCAGGTTTCCCATCCCGCCGCGTCCCGCGAAACGGGGCTTCGCTTGGCGCGACTTGACCTGATTCTCCGTGCTGCACGCGATCCCGGCGAACCGGTTCCCCCGCCAATTCTCTCCGGAGGGTCCGAGGACGGCGAAGTGGGCGTTGTCGTAGTGATCGGCTAACCACAGGATCTTCTCGTGGGTGGTCATCCCCAGAAGCTCGGAGGCGTCGTGTAGGGTGTACGTACGGGCGTCCCGGTCCCCCTCGATGAGGAGATAGCTCCACCTTTCACACCGGCCCGTGAAGATGACCTCGTCCACGCCGGCGCAGGCCAGCTTGGTGCCGAACTTGCCCGAGACCGCGCTCCACATGGCCGAAGGCCGGCCCGATTTTGAGGTCTTCAAAGGGCTGTAAGCGCTGAAAAACGCCCGCAGGCCCGTCATGACATCCGAGCCCGTGAACAGTCCCAGGTTCATGACGAGGGGGGATTCAGGGGCGTAGGGGTCCTCCACCTCGTAACCCTGGAGCAGCTTGCAGGACCGGCCGATCCCGCCCAGCATGTCTTCGAGGTCCTCGCAGGTCTTGATCTCTTCCCGGAAGCTTCCGGCGCTCAAGTCGGCCCAGCACTGCCGATACTGATGGTCTTGGGGTGTCCGTTCCTCTTTGGTCGAATCGCTCCACACGGCCCGCTTCTCCGTTTCTGGATGGAATTGACAAGACGGACGGGCGAAAGCCCGCAACGCGGGGATTGCGATTTCAGCCGGTCCATCCACCCGGGGGGCTGAATGGGGAATCCCCTTTTATCCAGTTTCTTGGAGACATCGTTTTCTGTCAAGAACCCCGTATGTTTGCATCCGGCGTCCGGGCCGCCCCCGGGCCGCTCCGCGTGGGACACATCGATTCCAGTTTACGCCTTCCGGCGCCGTGTGTAGGATGGAGGCGGCATTCTTTCTCCTCAAAGGGGGGCGCTCCATGCCGGAAGGCGCCACTTCCGCAGGCAGCGGCTTGTCGGGGGACGCCGACACGATTCGCGCGGCGGACGAAGCCGCCGGCCGGGCGATGTCCCGGATGGGCGGCGGCCGGGCCGATTGGGCGGTGGTCTTCGCGACGGTGCACCACTTCCCGGCGTTCGGACCGATGCTGGAGACCGTCTCCGCCAAAACCGGCGCGGAAAAGATCGTCGGATGCAGCGGACACGGCGTGCTGACCGAGGACGGCGAGATCGAAGACGCCCCGGGAATCGCCGTCCTGGCGGTCTCGTCCCCGTCCCTTGAGGTGTTCCCGTTTCTGGAGCGGCCCCTCCAAAGCCGGCCTGAGGACGCCGCCCTGGCCATCGCCGAGGAAATCCGGCCGCATTTGCCCCGGTCCGGACGCCCGGGGAACGCCGCAATCCTCCTCCTGCCCGACACCTACCACCTCCATCCGACCCATTTCTTCGCATCGCTCGAGGGGGAGATCGAAGGGGTCCCGCTGTTCGGCGGGGGGGCCTCGGAGGACGGCTCCCAGGGCCGGACGTACCAGTTCTATGGAAAGAACATCGAATCCAACGCGGTGGTCGGAATGCTCATGACCGGAGCCGTGTCCCTGGACATGCGGATGACGCAGGCGTGCCGCCCCCTGGGCGAGCCCCGGGTGGTGACGCGGGCGGAGGAGAACATCATCTATGAGCTGGGGGGCCGGCCGGCCTTGGAGTCGTTCAAAGAGGCGGCGGGCGAGGAATTGGCGGCGGACCTCCGGCGTGCGGTCACGTCGGTTTTCGTGGGCCTGCCCATGCAGCCGGACCAGGACGAGATCGACCGGGGCCAATACCTGGTCCGCAACATCATGGGTGTCGATCTCGACTCGGGGGCCATCGCCATCTCCGACGAATCCAAAACGGGCCAGATCCTCACGTTCGCCCTTCGCGAGCCGGCCGGCGCCCGTGAAGACCTGATGCGGATGTCCTCCGACCTCCAGCGGGACCGGCCGGATGCCGCCTTCGGTCTCTACTTCAACTGCATGGCGCGCGGCCGCGGCCTCTACGGGGAGCCGGACGTCGATTCCCGCACCCTGAGAGAATCACTGGGAGGCGTTCCCGTGGCAGGGTTCTTCACGGGGTCGGAAATCGCCCCCATTCAAGGCAAAACGCACCTCCACCAATACTCGGGCATTCTTCTTCTTGTTTCCGACGCCCTTTGAGGACGCCCCGGAAACTTTGCTGAACGGGCGGAGATCCACCAACCTGCTTGTTGGGAAAGGAGGATTGTATGGACCAGGCCATCTTCGACCTCTATCACAGGCGCCGCCACACGCCGATGGGCCGCCGCCGCGTTCTATGGCCCGACCCCGCCGCTCTCGGCCGTCCCGAGGATCAAGGCGCACCTGCTCCTCATCTACGCCGAGAAGGACGGGTGGGTCGACCAGGGCGGCCCTATTTCGCAAGAAGCGGGCTTATTGGACGAGGACGAATGTCGAATCATTCGTCGGACGATTGAAGCATCTCCTCGATAAAGACGCGGCGGCCTTCTTGGGCGGATTTGATCCCCGCCCGGACCACGGCAAGGGAGGTCAGCGCGCTTTCCCCGTCCACCTCCGGCCGGGCCGTCCCCCGGACGGCGGCGGCGAACTCCTCCAGCTCCTGGACAAGGGTGTCGTTTTCCTCGCAGGCAATGCGCTGAAGCTCCGTCTTGCCGCGCGGCAGTAAGCGCAGCCCTTCCTGAAGGTTGTAGTACGCCGTCGCTTCGCCGCCGTACAGATTGAAGGTGTACAGCTCGTCGGAGGCGCAATAGCAGGCCAGCAGATGGGACAGGGCCCCGTTGTCGTGCTCCATTTGAAGCCCGGCCACGTCGGGGTTCTCGCCTTCCAGGACCAGGTGCCGGAGCGTCCCGTTGACGGCCTTCACCGGACCGAGCAGGTATTCGAGCACGTCCACGTAATGGAGGCCTATCTGGAGCATGACGCCGCCGGGCATCTCCGAGGTCTGGTGCCGCCAGGAGGTCAGGTCGAACCGCCCCATCCGGCGCCGGGCGATGTTCGCCTCCGCCTGGACCAGCCGCCCGAAATTCCCCTGTGTGATTTCATCGCGCATCCAGCGGAAGTGGGATTCCCGGCGACGCTGGTAACCCACGGCCAAGACGACCCCGGCCTCCCGGCAAATCCGGGCGATGGCCCGTCCGTCGGCGAGGGTGTTGGCGATGGGCTTGTCGACGAAGATGTGCTTGCCCGCCCGGGCGGCCGCGGCGCAGGTCTCGAGGTGGACGTTGTTGGGCGTCGTGTTGATCACCCCTTCAACGGCGGGGTCTTCGAGAATGGCTTCCAGACTCGGCGCGGGCTCGCAGCGGTATTTTTCCGCAAAGGCGGCGCGCTTCTCCTCGGACCGGGTGTAACAACCCACAATTTCGAGCGCCCCGGATCGCTGAACGGCGTCGGCCAGGACGTCCGACCACCATCCGATGCCGATCGAGGCCACCCGGACCGGTTTCGCGTTCATCTTCTCTGTCCTCCGTGATGAGTTCGCTCTCTTCGACGCGCCGGCGGTTAACCCGCGCCCGCCGCGGAGAGGGCGGAAGCCCGGCGCCTTCTCGCCTCGGACACAAAGGGGCACAGGATCGATACGGCCGAGAGGATCAAAAAGCCCAGGCTGATGGGCGAGGTGATAAAGACCGAGACGTCGCCCTTCGAGGCGGTCAGGGCCACGCGCAGGTGTTCTTCCAACTGGCGGCCCAGGACCAGGGCCAGAAGGAGGGGAACGACCGGAATCTTCAGCCGGCGCATCACGATGCCCAAGACCCCGAATCCAAGCATGACGAAGGTGTCGAAAAAGGAGTTCCGCAGGGCATAGCTCCCAATCACGCACAGGATCGCAATCGTCGGCATGAGGGCCCGTTTTGGTAGATCGATGATCTTCACCAGGAAGCGGCCCCCGGCCAATGCGACAATGAGCGTGAAGATGTTGGCAAAAAAGAAGGAGATGATGACCGAATAGGCGAAATCCCCCTGCTCCATGAACAGGAGCGGTCCCGGGGCGAGGCCGTGGACGAGCAGGGCGCCGATCAGGATGGCCGTCACGGGGTCTCCGGGGATCCCCAGGGTCATCATGGGAATCAGGGCCCCGCCGCAGACGGCGTTGTTCGCCGCTTCGGGCGCGGCGATCCCTTCCGGACACCCCGTCCCGAAACGGTCCGGGTCTTTGCTCAGCTTTTTCGTATAATCGTAGCTGATGAAGGCGGCGATGGGTCCGCCCGCGCCGGGCAGGCTGCCGATGAATGTCCCGATCAAGGCCCCCATCGGGACGGGAAGCCGCATGCGCTTGAGGTCCTCCCGGCCGGGCAGAAGCCTTCCGATGCGGCCGACGCCTCTCTCCCGCTGAAAGGCCCGAACCTCCGTTGACAGTGCCTCCGCGATTTGGGGGATTGCGAACAACCCGATGAGCGCCGTGAGAAACTGGATGCCCGAGAGCAGATTCACACTGCCGAAGGTGAAGCGCGGCGTGCCCATGACCGGGTCCTGTCCCACAGTAACCAGAATCAGGCCCAGCGCGCCCGAGAGCAGTCCCTTGACGACGGATTCGACGGCGAAGCCGCAAATGATCGTCAGACCGAAAAAGACGAGGCTGAACAGGTCGGCCGCCCGGAACTTAAGGGCGACTTCGGCGATCAGGGGGGCGATGAAAAACAGGCAGACCGAGCTGAACAGGCCGCCCAGAAAACTGGCGACGATGGCCGTGCCGATCGCCCGGCCGGCCTCGCCCCGTATGGCCATGGGATGGCCGTCGATGGCGGTGGCCGAAGCGGAGGGCGTCCCCGGGATGTTGAGCAGGATGGCCGAAAAGCTCCCTCCCGCCATCCCGGCGGCATACAGGCCGAGGAGGAGGGCGATGGAGGTCACCGGGTCCAGAACGAACGTCAGGGGCAGAACGACGATGATCCCCGCGCTGATGGTCATGCCCGGCAACATGCCCACCGCCAATCCGATGACCGTCCCGCAGGCCGTGGCCAACAGGCTCGTCGGGGATACGGCCTGAAAAAATCCGGCAAGGACGTCGGGGCTCATGCACCTATCCGAACAGGGGGGAGGCGGGAAGCTGGATCCGGAACAACAACTTGAACAGGACGTAGAAGAACAGGGGGACGGCCAACGAATATGCACAAATCGCGACGGGCCGCCGCTCGCCGAACACCCACATCAGGACGCCGAACAGCGGCGGCGTCGAAAAGGGAAATCCCAGGTAGGGCAGGACCATGAGATAAAGGAGAAACGCCAGCAGCCCGACCCCCCTCCGGCCTCTCCCGCCGGTTGCGGTTGTTTCCGCGGGCGGAATCTCATCGGATTTCCCCCGGACGGACTGAATGAGCCAGGCCACGGAGAGGGTCAACAGACAAACCGTCAGGATTCGGGGGAAAAACGGAGGCCCCGGCGTGTTCGGCAGCGTCCGCTCCGGAATCCCGGTGGTCAGGAAACCGTAAGCGATCCCGAACGCGATCAGGGCGAGGGAGCCCGCGATGTTCTTCGCGCGCATGCATGCCCCCTGATTCTTGTCTTTGCCGTTTGAGAAGAAACGGGACCGCCCCGTCCAATCGCCTTTCAGGGCGGCCCCCAACAAGCTGGCGTGACTACTTCCGCTTGGACTGATAGATCCCCGCGCTCTTCATAATGGCGATCACGTCCCGGTTCATCTTGGCCAGGTAGGCTTCGAACGCGGCGGCATTCTGGGGGGCGATCGTGAAGCCCTTTTTCTTGCCCAGCTTCGTGAACGCGGCGGATCGGGCCGCTTTCGTCATGGCGTCCGCGATCCTGGTCTTCACGGCGTCCGGGGTCCCCTTGGGCACGCTCAGGCCCCGGAACAGGTCGATGACGGCGGGATAGCCGAGCTCGCTCAAAGTCGGAACATCCGGAATCACCGCGTTCCGCTTGACGCTTGGGACGGCGAGGATGCGGAACTTGCCCGCCCGGGCCAGCCGGATCGCCCCGGTCAGCGGGGCCGCCATGGCGTCGGCCTCCCCGCTGAGAAGCCCCGCGTTGCGCCGCTTGATGCCCAACGGAAGGTGAATGACCTTGCATCCGGCGGCGTTCGTCATCGCGATGGCGGCCAGGTGGGTGGCGCTTCCCGTCGTGGAGTTGGCCACCTTGTACTTGTCGGGGTTCTTCTTGCAATCCGCGACGAATTCCTGGAACGTCTTCCACTTGGAATCGGCCCTGACGACGAAGGGCATGGGTTGGAACTCGACCCGGCCGACGTGGTCCAGGGCGTTATAGGTGAAGTTCACGTTCCCGATGTTTGTCGAAGTCAGGATCGAGGTCGAATTCCAGGCCACGGTGTAGCCGTCCGGCTTGGCGTTCTTGACGAAGGTGTATGTGACGGAGCCGCCGGCCCCCGGCTTGTTGACGGGGATCACGGGTTGACCCAGGACTTTGGCCATCCCTTTGGCCAGGAGCCGCCCCTCGATGTCGGCCCCCCCGCCGGCGCCGAAGGAGATACTGGAGGAGGTTGAGAAGCAGATTGAGGCGGCGTCCCAGGGTGAGGC
>JASLXW010000175.1 GCA_030740135.1 Nitrospinota bacterium | reverse complement strand
TGGGCCTCCTCCAGATCCTCGAAGGCGAATGTGCGGCTGACGACGGGGCGGATCTCCCCGCGCGCGGCCAGGTCCGCCACCTCGGCCAGCTCCTGCTTGGTCACGTTCCGCGAGCCGAGGATCTCCCACTCCTTGGCCAGGATATCGACGCCCGACACGCCGAGGTCGGTCCCGGCGTGGCTGCCGATGATGACCATCCGGCCCCCCACGGCCAGACACCGGAAGCTCGGCCCGTAAGTTTCCCCGCCGACAAGCTGGATGATTTTCTCGGCCCCGGCCCCGTCCGTTCGCTCCAAGACTTCGGCCGCCCAGTCCGAATCGGCCGAAAGCGCCGCGTCGGTCCCTATTTCTCTCACCCCGTCGAGCTTCTCGCCGGCAAGCTCGACGCCGAACACCTGCGCCCCGCAAACCCGAGCGATCTGGACGGCGTGAATCCCCACGCCGCCCCCCGCGCCGACCACGACGACGGTTTCCCCGGGCTGGACCTCCGCCCGGACCTTCACGGCGTGGTACGGCGTGCCGCAAGCGTTCGCCAGGATGGAGGCGGCCTCGAAGGAGATATGATCCGCGACCCGGACCAGCATGTCCGCCGGCAGCGCCATGCACTCGGCGAAGCCGCCGTCCGTCTCGGCCCCCAGGTGGCCACCGAAGTTGAGACACAGGGTCTCCCGGCCCGTCCGGCAGAATTTGCAGGCGCCGCACGTCAGGTAGAGCGTGGACGCCGCCCGGTCTCCGATCGAGACGCCCTCCGCGCCGAGACCGACGGCTTCCACCTCGCCGGCCACCTCGTGACCCAGGATGAGGGGCAGCTTCGCCCCCGGCCATTTCCCGTCCCGGATGGTCAGGTCGAACTGATCGACGGCGCAGGCGCGCACGCGCAGGAGGGCCTCCCCGCGGCCGGGCTCGGGGAGGGGCCGCTCTTCCATCCTGAGGGGGCCGCCGAACTCATGAAGCACTTGGGCGCGCATCGTGGATTGTTCTCCTCTCCCGGCTTTCATCCGAAACATTCCAATCGCCGGTTCGCTTGGGGGGGGGACATCCTCCGCCGACCACAGGCCGGTCCATGAACCGGAACGCCCTTCTCGCGGGCGTGGGTTTCCTGGATTTCCTTGACCGATGTATATTAGAAGATTGAGGGAAAGCGGAAAACCGCGTCGCGTCGGGGATCACGAAACCGGAATGAAGAGGAAACCGTAATGGCAACGTACTCGCGGCAGTTGGCGGAATGGGTCCTCGGCCTCGAATACGAGGAAATCCCCCCCGAGGTCATCGAGAGCGCCAAGACGGCCTTTTTGGACATCCTGGGGATCGCCCTGGCTTCCTCCGGCATGGAATTCGGCCGGGCCGCCGTCGCCCTCGCATGCGACCTGGGGACGGGGGAGGAAGCGTCCGTCCTGGGGTCGGACCACCGCCTCCCCGCGCCCAACGCGGCCCTCGCCAACGGGACCCTGGCCCACGGCCTGGACTACGACGACACCCACGCCGAGTCGGTGATCCACGCGAGCGCCTGCGTCGTCCCCGCCGCCCTGGCCGCCGCTGAGGCGGAGGGAAAGGACGGACGGGCCCTGCTGGCCGCCGCCGTCGCCGGGTGGGAGGTCCTCGTCCGGCTGGGCTTGGTGTGCCCCGGCCAATTCCACGACCGCGGGTTTCACGCCACGTCCGTCTGCGGCCCCTTCGCCGCCGCCCTTGTCGCGGCAAAGCTCTGGGGGTGCTCCGCGGAGCAAACGGCGAACGCAATGGGTCTTTGCGGGAGCATGGCGGCGGGCTCCCTGGAGTTCCTGACCGACGGCGCCTGGACCAAGCGGGTCCACCCCGGCTGGGCGGGTCACAGCGGCCTCGTGGCCGCCCGGATGGCCCTGCGCGGGTTCACCGGACCCAAAGAGGTCTTCGAAGGGCGGTTCGGGTTCTACAACCTCTACATCGGGAAAGACGGCGAAGACAGGGACCTCTCCCGCCTGACCTCCGGGCTGGGGACGGAATGGAAGACCCCGGAGCTCGGCCACAAGCCGTTTCCCTGCTGCCACTTCACCCACGCCTTCATCGACGCCGCGCTGTTCCTTCGGGAAGAGCATCGGATCGATCCCGCCGGGATCGATTCGGTCGAGTGCCGGATCCACCCCCGGGAGATGCCCGTCGTGTGCGACCCGGTCGAGACCAAGCGTCGGCCCCAGACGCCGTACGACGCCCAGTTCAGCGTTCCCTACACCGTGGCCGCCGGCCTGATCCGGGGCCGGGTGGACCTGGACGCGTTCCAGCTCGAGACCATCCGGGACGCCGGCCTGTTGGACCTCGCGGCGCGCACGACGTGCGTCGGGGACGAGGGACAGAACTTTCCCCGGTTCTTCCCCGGAACGGTCACCGTGCGCATGAAGGACGGCCGGGCGCTGACGCGCGACGAGCCCCGCAACCGCGGCTGCGCCGAGAACCCCGTCACCCCCGGGGAGGTCGAGCGCAAGTTCCGCGATAACGCATCCCGGGTTCTCTCCGGGGAGCGGGTGGATGAAGTCCTCGCAACGGTCCGCCGGTTGGAGTCGGTCGCCGGCCTGTCCGAGTTAACGTCCGTCTGCCGTCCCGCCTGAGCCGCGCTCCGTGTCCCGCGCCCTGGAAGGCTTGAAGGTTGTTTCGCTGGGCACATCGGTCGCCGCGCCCTTGTGCGCCCGGTTCCTGGCGGACCTGGGGGCCGAGGTGATCAAGGTGGAGAGGCCCGGGACGGGCGACTTCGCGCGCGGGTGGGACGAGGTGCTCCCCGGCGTCAGCTCCGCGCACCTGTGGTGCAATTCCAACAAGCGCTCTGTCACCCTGAACCTGAAAATCGGCGGGGCGCGCGAGGCCCTCGGCCGGCTCGTGGGGGGCGCCGACGTGTTTTTGGAGAACTTCTCCCCCGGGACGGCGGCTAGGCTGGGGATCGATTACGCCTGGGCGAAGGGGATCAATCCCCGGATCATTTATTGCCACATCTCGGGCTATGGACAGGACGGCCCCTACCGCGACATGAAGGCCCTGGACATGCTGATCCAGGGCGAGGCCGGGGCGATCCACCTGAACGGCCCGCCCGAGACCCCGGCCAAGATCGCGCTCTCGATCGCCGACGCCTCGGCGGGGCTGTTCGCGGCGATCGCCGTCCAGGCCGCCATCGCGGAGCGGCTGCGGACGGGCGAGGGCCAGGAGATCGACGTCTCGATGTTCGATTGCCTGGTCTCGCTCCTGGGTTATCTGCCCTACCAGTACCTGTACGGGGGGAAGGAGCCGCAACGGGTCGGCCTCCGGCACCACCTGATCGCCCCCTACGGGCCGTGGCCCGCGAAGGACGGCGTTTGGGTCAACATCTCGGTGGCGACGCCCGCGCTGTGGGAGACGTTCTGCGCCCTCATCGAGCGGCCCGACCTGGAGGAAGACCCGCGTTTCCAGACGAACACGGATCGGATGAAGAACCTGGAGGCCCTGGACCGGGAGCTGGCCGGGATCTTCGAGAAGGAGGACGCCGCCGTCTGGCTCGAGCGGCTGAGGGCCGGGGGCGTTCCTTGCGGGGCGGTCAACCGAATTCCGGAGGTCATTGATCACCCCCAGACGAAGCACCGCCGGCTCCTCCGCGAAGTCGACTCGGCCGAGGGCGGCGGCGAGGGCGGCCTCCTGAAGCTCTTCGGCTTTCCCGTGAAGTTTTCGCGCTCGGATGTCCGCCTGACCCCCCCGCCCCGGCTGGGGGAGCACACGGAGACCGTCCTGACGGAAATCGGGTACAGCCCCGAGGAGATCGAGGGGCTCCGCCGGGAAGGCGCAATCTGAGGGACCCACCCCCCCGTCGTCTTCGGATCCTCGGCGGATAGGCGGCAGGCATCGGGAGCAAACGCATATGGATTTCGAGCTGAACGAGGTGCAGCGGCAGGTCCAGCGGACCATCCGCGATTTTGTGAACAAGGAGGTCATCCCCATCGCCAGCGAGCTGGAGCACAGGGACGAGTACCCCCACGCCCTGGCGGACCGACTGAAGGAGATGGGCCTGTTCGGATTCCTGGTCTCGGAAGAGTACGGGGGCTCCGGGATGGACTACGTCAGCTACGCCATCCTGATGGAAGAGCTGGCCCGCGGCTGGATGAGCGTGGGCGGCATTATCGGCAGCCACGGGATGACGTGCTGGATCATCGAGAATTACGGGACGGAGGAGCAGAAGCGGAAGTTCCTCCCCGACCTGGCGGCGGGGGTCCGCCGCTCGGGGATGGCCCTGACCGAGCCCGAGTCCGGCTCCGACGCCGCGTCCCTCAAGACCTCGGCCCGCCGGGAGGGGGACGCGTTCATCGTCAACGGGACGAAAATGTTCATCACCAACTCGGAGATGGGCACGACGTTCAGCGTCTTCGTTCGGACCCACCCCGACGCCTCGCTCCGGCACAAGGGGATCTCCTGTCTCATCATCGAGAAGGACATGCCCGGGTTCACCGTCGGCCGCCACCTCCACAAGCTCGGATACAAGGGCATCCGCTCGGGCGAGCTTGTTTTCCAGGATTGCCGGGTCCCGGCCGAGAACCTGATCGGCGAGGAGGGCCGGGGCTTCAACTACATCATGGCGGGGCTGGAGATCGGGCGCATCAACGTGGCCGCCCGGGGCGTCGGCCTGGCGCGCGCGGCGTTCGAGGACTCGATCCGGTACGCCCAGCAGCGGGTGCAGGGCGGCAAGCCCATCTGCCAACACCAGAGCATTCAGATCAAGCTGGCGGAGATGGCCACCCGCATCGAGGCCGCCCGGATGCTCACCTACCAGGCCGCGGCCATGAAGGACCGGGGCGAGCGCTGCGACCTGGAGGCCGGCATGGCCAAGCTCTTCGCCTCGGAGACCTCGGAATTCTGCGCCTCCGAAGGCATCCAGATCCACGGCGGTTACGGCTACATCAACGAGTTCAACGCGGAGCGCTACTTCCGCGACTGCAAGCTCCTGACCGTCGGCGAGGGGACGAACGAGATCCAGCGCCTCCTCATCGCCCGGCGGCTGTTGGAGCGATACGCCGTCTGACTCCGAATCGCGGGAGGAGAGATCAAATGGGTGGAAGGCGCCTGGAAGAATTCAACGTCGGCGACGTATACAAGCACACCCCCGGCCGGACGATCACCGAGGCCGACAACACCTGGTTCACCCTCCTGACGATGAACACCCACCCGGTCCACATGGACGCCCACTACGCCGCGAAGACGGAGATCGGAAAGATCCTGGTCAACGGGACGCTGGTCTTCTCCGTCGCCGTGGGGATGAGCGTCTCGGACGTGAGCGAGAAGTGCATCGCGAACCTGGACTACGAGAACATCGTCCACCACGGCCCGGTCTTCAACGGCGACACGATTTACTCGGAATCCGAGATCCTGGACGTGAGAGAGTCCAAGAGCAAGCCGGACCGGGGGATCGTGTACGTCGAGACCCGGGCGTACAACCAGAAGGGCGAGAAGGTCCTCTCCCTTCGCCGCCACGTCCTGATCCCCAAACGCGACAGCAAAGCCGTCCCCGACGAGTGGGGTGGACCGTAGAGTCAAATCTCCACGAAAAGTGATGACCAAAAACACGAATTGGGGTCAGGTCTTGAATTATCAGATCACGCTCCCCGTGGGATTGATCATTTTACCGATTGTCTCTTGAGGGGTCTAACCTTCGCGAACATGACTCAATCCTCAACCTTATAAATCAAGACCTGACCCCGTTGACGTGACCCCGTTGACGGGTGCGCTTCCGGAACAGGCGTTTCTCCACCCGTCGCAGCGTCGGATGTCTCCCGCCCACGTCTTCATCGGCCCCGGCCGGCAACCGGACGGGGTTTCAAATCGTCCGACCGCTCCCTTAAAAGACGCTGACGACGATCCCCCCCGCGACGGTGAGGACGGCCCCGAAAACGACCTGACGGGTTATCCTCTCCATCTCCCGCAGGAAGACGGCCGAAATGATGACGACGAACAGCGGGGAGGTCTGGATCAGGGTGAAGACGACAGAGACATCCCCCAGGTCGATGGACAGGACTCGACAATAGATCGCCCCCGCGGTGGCCAGCCCGGCCAGAGTGACCCACATCCAGGCCCGACGCGCGCCGATCCGGTTTCGGGAATAGCAGCGCGATCAGGGGCAAAATAAAAAGGGCCACCGTGGCCCCGGTCCAGGCGGCCAGCAGGGGAGAGTCGAGCCGGGCGAAGCCGAACTTGTAGAGAACGGCCGCGAGGCCGGTGCACACCCCCGCAAGCAACGGAAAAAGGAGGTCGAAATTTCTTCCCCGGCTTCTCTTCGCGGGGGTGCGGGGGTGTTCGGCGGAGCGCGGGTCGGCGTCCGGCGGATTCGCGTCCGGCGGCGTTCCGGTTTCGCTCTCGGACACAATCGTCAACACGCCGACAATCACCGCAACGATGCCGAAGAATTGAAGGACGCCGGGCCGCTCGCCCAGGAAGACAACCGCGCAGATGACCGCGTACACCGGCGCGGCCGACTTGATCGTGGCGGCGCGGGCCGCGCCGATCCGCTGAACGCCGATGTAGAAAAAGGCCATGAAAAGACCGGGGGTCAGAAATCCCGCGACGAGGAATCAGGCCAGTCCCGGCGCGTTGATGGAACTCAGCGCGCCAGTCGTGAAAACCAGGATGGAGTAGAGGACCCACCGGATGATCGCGATCAGAAGGGAACCTGCCATCGGCGTCGCGGTCCGCAAGGCGGTTCGCATCGTCGTGTCGGCCACCGCATAAAGCAGGGCGCCCAAGAGCGCAACCCATACAGCTAACGGGGGCATTGGTGATTTCCCAAAAGGATCGCCTTCGGATTGAGCGTCTTTGATATTACTTGAACTTCGGCAGCACCTTCTCGCCGAAGAGGCGAATCGAGCGAAGCGCGTCTTCCCGGGCCATCCCCAGATAAACCAGACGGCAGGAGAGAAGCGTCGGATTCAACGCCTCCTGATATCGCTTGATTTCCTGAACCACCTCATCGGGAGAGCCCAGAATCAAGCGATTCTCATGCAGGCGGTCCATATCGATCTCCCCCGACTTCGTGAGGGGCGCCATCAGCTCGGGACGCTGAAGGTGTTTTTGGACGATGAACGTTTGGTGGTTCGCTTCCAACATCGATTTCAGACCGATCTCTTTGACGCGGCGGGAATCTTCGTCTACGTAGACCTCCCGCAAAATAAAGATTTCCGGCTCGGCGGGCGTCTTCCCATTCTCTTTCCAGGATTCAACCAACACGTTCCGACACGCCTTGAGCCGGTCGATGTGGCCTGAAGGCCCGGACATCCAGCCGTCCCCGAGGGCCGCCGCGCGGGCAACCGCCTTTTCGGCCCAACCCCCCAGGATGATGGGCGGTCTCGGCCGCTGAACCGGTTTCGGAAAAATCGTCACGCCCTCGACCCAGTTCCACCGCCCCTCGAAATGCACCGCGTCCTCCGTCCAGAGCCGATCGATGAGCCGGACCCCTTCCGTGAGCCGCGAGGCGCGCTGCTTGAGGGGGACCCCGAAGGTGTCGAATTCCTCCTGTACGTACCCCAGCCCAAGACCCAGGATCAGCCGCCCGCCCGACATCATGTCCAGGAAGGCCGCGTCCTCCGCCACATGGACCGGATGATACAGGGGGAGGAGGAGAACGCCCGTTCCGAGCTGGATGGTCTTCGTGCGCTGCGCAAGGCCGGCGAGGGCCATGAGGGGAGAACCCCACGCCGTCGCGTCGGCCCAGAAATGGTGCTCGGCGAGGAGCACCACGTCGAACCCCAGGCTTTCGGCAAGCCGGGCGTCTTCCACAAAATGGTCGAAGCGGTCGTTCCACTGATACGGCGCGATGGCGAATTTCATGAAATCCCCTTTTCTTGCGCCCACACCATGTCCGGGCAACGGTTAAGAACCCGAAGGGACGCAGACTCGGGTGAAAAACCCGGCGTCCACGGCTGCGCCATTGCCGAACCCCTAGCAGGTTGCGGAAAAACTCTGTCAGGGGACCTTTGCGCGGTGTGCAAAACCCCCTCCAACTGTCATTCCGAACG
>JASLXW010000174.1 GCA_030740135.1 Nitrospinota bacterium | reverse complement strand
AAATGCGCCGGCGGAATGCCGGATGACACGGCGCACAATTCGGAATTCGTGACCGACGGTGCACGGGAGGGCGGTGATCCGGTCGAAGATCCGCGACCCCCGGCCGTCGAATCGGACGGAAACCCGGGGCTGGTTGAACTGGCCGAATTCCACGCGCGCGTCCACCAGGGAATTCCCCGTCAAAACGGTCCGGCGCTTGACCAGGAAGGGGGTCCGGCGTTCTTCCTTGCGGGTTTTCCGGTTGATGATCGGCTGGTAGAGGATCTCGCTGCCGGGCGGGACGCGGCCGGTGAGCGCCTCGTCGACGCTGTTTTGCTCGTCCACCAGCTTGAACTCCAGCAGGGCCGTGCGGCCGATGAGGCGCTTGGCCCGCTCCGGGTCTTTGACGCCCGGAAGCTGGATGACCAGCCGCCGGTTCCCCTGCCGGATGAGGCTGGGCTCGGCCACGCCGAACTGGTCAATCCGGTTTCGCATGGTCTCGAGCGCCTGGCGGACGGCCAGGTCTTTCACCCGGGTCTTGGCCGCGGGGGCCATCTCGATGAGGTGGGTGTTCCCCTTTTCGCGCTTCATCCGGAGGTCGGCGAAGTCCTGAACCAGGGTCGAAACTTTCCGGACGTCCCTCTTCTCCGGCAGCGTAACCTTCAGGATGTCGCCCTCGCGCGAGAAATTCACGTACTTCACGCCCTTTCGGTTCAACCGGCCGCGGATCTCGCCGAAGGCGCGCTCCATGGAACCTTCGATGGCTTTTTCGGCTTCGACTTCGAGGACGAGGTGCATCCCGCCCTGGAGGTCCAGTCCCAGCTTGATGGTCTTGTTCAGGGGCAGGGCGTACCAGAGCGAAGCGGCCAGCACAAGGACAATGAGCCCGATCTTCCAGGCGAAAGGCGATTTCATGGCCCCGGCCTCACACTCCGCGTCGGTCTGAAAAATGATGGACGGAACAAGTCATGGAAAACAGGGGAATCCATCAAAAAGGAAGGGCCGGTGCGGATCCCGGCCCCGACTCGAAATAACGAAGTTCCTCGCTCCGCCCGGGGCGGAACCGAGGGGAAAATGAGCGGCGCGCTCCCCGCCCGTTACCGGCGGCGCGGGGAGGACGCCGCCCTACTCGTCGTCGTCGTCCTCATCCTCGTCGTCGCCGGCCTTGGACTTCGCCGCACCGCCTCGGCCGATCACCGAGGCGACGTTGGACCGCTGGACGCGAACCCGGACGTTTTCCGCGATATCGAGCCAGACCTTGTCTTCCCGGATCTTGGAGACGATCCCGTAGAGCCCTCCGGAGGTCAACACTTGATCGCCCGGGGCCAGCCCGTCCAGCATCCTCCGGTGTTCGGCCTGTTTCTTCTGCTGCGGGCGGATCATCAGGAAATACATGATGGCGAAGATCATGCCGAAAACGACGATCATCTGCCCGAAACCGCCACCTCCGGGACCGCCGCCTCCGGCCCCCCCACCAAGCGCATACGCTGTATCAATCCACACCGGTCAATCTCCTCATCGGCCGCCGTTCGTCCCGGCGGCATTCATGGAAACCGTACTTTACTATCAGACAAGCCTCCGGGTGTCAATCGGGGCGCGGCCGGCCCCGGCTCGCCGCCTTCTTCCGCTCAAGGGACCCCGGCGTTCTCCGAGACGGCCTCAAGCCACCGTTTCGCCGCGGCGTCCACGTCGCCCGAGCGGATTCCATCCCTCAGCTCCGCCAGTATCCGGTTGTAAAAGAACAGGTTATGCAGCGTGTTCAGCCGCAGGGCCAGGATTTCTTCGGAGACGAACAGGTGCCGCAGGTAGGCCCGGGTGAAGCCCTGACACGCATAGCAGCCGCAGTCGGGGTCCACCGGGCCCGGGTCTTCGCGGTGCCGGGCGTTCTTGATCATCACCCGGCCCCGGGAGGTGAACAGGCATCCGTTCCGCGCGTTGCGGGTCGGCATGACGCAATCGAACAGGTCCACGCCTGCCAGGACGCCCCGGACCAGGTCCTCGGGTGTGCCGATCCCCATCCAGTATCTGGGTTTTTCCGCGGGGAGAAACTCCATGGCATGCTCGGCCATGTCGTACATCAGCCCTTTGGGCTCCCCCAGGCAAAGGCCTCCGACGGCGTATCCCGGCAGGTTCAGGGTGACGAGCGCCTCTGCGCTACGCCGTCGCTCATCCGGCAGGACGCCCCCCTGGACGATTCCGAACAGCGCCCCTTTCCCGGCCGGCCCGGCGGCCTGAGCGTTGTGCGCCTCGAGGCCCCGCCGCGCCCATTGCGTTGTCACCGCGACCGAACGCCGGGTGCGGTCTTCGCCGCACGGGTACGGCACCGGGTCGTCCAGGGGCATCAGGATGTCTGAGCCCAGGGCGTGCTGGATCTCGATGACCCGCTCCGGCGAAAACCGGTGGCGGCTGCCGTCCAGATGGGACTGGAACTCGACGCCGTCCTCGGAGACGCGCGCCAAGCCCTTGAGGCTGAAGGCCTGAAAGCCCCCGCTGTCGGTCAGGATGGGCCGGTCCCACCGCATGAACCGGTGGAGCCCCCCCTGGGCGCGGATCAGCTCGTGGCCCGGGCGCAGGAACAAGTGGTAGGTGTTGGCGACGATGATCCCCGTGCCGACCTCGCGTAGCTCGTCCGGGGTCAGGGTCTTGACGGCGGCCTGGGTGCCAACGGCCATGAAGGCCGGCGTCTCGACCACCCCGTGGGCCGTCCGCAGGCGCCCGGTCCTGGCCCTTCCGCCGACGGCCCGGGACTGGATTTCGAAGGAAAAGCTCAAGAGAGTCGATGTCCGCCCGGCCCGCTCACGCGACCTGGATGGGGCCGTCGGCGCTTCCGGTGATGAACTGCCGGACGACGGGGTCTTCTGTGTTCCTGATTTCCTCGGGCGTCCCGGAGGTCCGGATCCGGCCGTCGTGCAGCATGGCGATGCGGTCGCCGATCTTGAAGGCCCCCTCGATATCGTGGCTGATGACCACGGAGGTCACGTCGAGCTCTTCCTGCATTCGCATGATGAGCCGGTCGATCGTGTCGCACAGAATGGGGTCCAGCCCCGTGGTCGGCTCGTCGTAGAGGATGATGGGCGGGTCCAGGGCAATCGCCCGGGCCAGGCCCACGCGCTTGCGCATCCCCCCGGAGAGCTCGGAAGGCATCTTGCCCTCCGCCCCGTCCAGACCCACCAGCCGAAGCTTTTCGCGGACCCGATCTTCGATCTCCCCGCGGTTCAACCGGGTGTGCTCCCGCAGGGGGAAGGCGACGTTATCGAAAACGTTCATCGAGTCGAACAGGGCCGCGTTCTGAAACAGCATGCCGAACTTCCGGCGGACGTGGTCCATTTCTTTGATGGGCAAAGGCGTGACATCCTCGCCGTCGATCCAAATTTGCCCTTCATCGGGTTTCATGAGGCCGATGATGTGCTTCAGGAGAACGCTCTTGCCGATGCCGGACCTTCCGATGACCACCGTCGTCCCGCCGTGCGGCACGTCCAGGTCTACACCCGCCAGCACCTGCTGGTCGTTGAAAGCGCGATGGAGGTTGCGGACGCGAATGACGACATCATCGGACATGGGGCGCTCCCTTCTTCCAGCGGCGGGTCCGCTCTGCCGGACGGGCCGAGGTCTCTGTTTCATCGCGCACGGACCCGAGGGCCGCCGCGTCTACAACGCCAAGTCCTCCGGACCCGCGTCCGGCGCCGGAAGCGCTCCTTCGGGAAACAGGGCGTCCGGATAGGTGGTGCGAACGGCGCGGCCTCCCTCCAGATACACCCGGGGGACCCGCCGTGACAAGCCGCAGAGGATCTCATACGGGACGGTGTCCGCCAGGTCGGCCAACTCCTCGGCAGTGACCTGCTCGTCCCCCTGCGCGCCCAGGAGGACGACCTCGTCGCCCACCGCGACATCCGGGAGGTGGCCGACAGAGACGGCCAGCATGTCCATGGAAACCGCCCCGATGACCGGGGCCCGCCGTCCGCGCACCAGGGCGTCCGCCTTGTTGCTGAGAATTCGCGGATACCCGTCCGCATAGCCCATGGGGACGATGGCCAGCCGGCTTGGGCCGGACGTCCGGTGCGTCCGGCCGTAACCCACGGTCCGGTCGGATTCGGCCTCGTTGATGTGGACGACGCGACTCTCCCACGACATCGCGGGCGAATAACCCTCGATGGGCCGGCCGGCCCACGGGGCCGCGCCCAGGAGCAGGATCCCCACCCTCGCCATGTCAAGCCGGGACTCCGGCAAGGAGAGCGCCGCCGCGCTGTTGGCGCAATGAAGAATCGGCGGCTCCCCTCCGGGCGCCGGCGACAGGGCCCGGGTCCGAAGGGATTCCACCAGGCCGAGGAAGGAATCCATCTGGCGATCCGAGCCGCCTTCGGGGTCCTCGGCGTCGGCGAAATGGGACATCAGCCCCCGGACCTCGATCCCGTCCAGGCCCGAGAGGAACGACAGGAAATCGGCCGCCTCGCCCGGCTGGACCCCCAGTCTGCCCATCCCCGTGTCCACTTTGACGTGGACGGGGATCCGGCGCCCCGCCGCATGGCCCGCCGCCGACAGGGCCTCGGCCAGGAAGGCGTCGCAGAGGACCACGTGAAACCCGCCCGCCGCCAAGGACGGGGCCTGGTCGGCCAGGGCTCCGGCCAGGACCAGGATGGGCGAGGCCACGCCGGCGCGCCGGAGCTCCCATCCCTCCTCCAGCACCCCCACCCCCAGCATCTCGGCCCCGGCGGCGACGGCGGCGCCGGCGATCTCCGCGGCCCCGTGGCCGTAGCCGTCCGCCTTGACGACGGCCAGGAGCTTCGTGGAGCGGCCGAGGAGGGAGCGCACCCGGGCGGTGTTCCGGGCCACGGCGTCCAGGTCGATGCGCGCGACCGTGGGCCGGAGGGTCTGGACTGCTTTCTCTTGGGGCGAAATCGTCGGGTTCAATCCGGGGAGACCCGCCAAGGCTCAGGGGGAGACGGAAACATTCGCTGCGCGGAAGGCCGCTCAGAAAGGAACGGGTTCATCGGTCGGCGCGTAATACTCCTCGCTGGTGGCGCTTTCAAACCGGGCATAGTTCTTGATGAAGGTGGCTTTGACGACGCCAATGGGGCCGTTTCGCTGCTTCGCGATAATGATTTCGGACTTTCCTTCCATTTCCCGGAGCTTCTCTTCATCGTCCCCCCGATAGTAAACCTCCGGCCTGTACAGGAACACCACGACATCGGCGTCCTGCTCGATGGCGCCGGACTCGCGAAGGTCGGAGAGTTGCGGTCTGTTTCCTTCACGTTGCTCGACCTGGCGGCTCAGTTGCGACAACGCGATGACCGGGACATTCAGCTCCTTGGCCAGCTCTTTCAAGGAGCGGGTGATCTCTGAAATCTCCTGCTGCCGATTCTCCATCTTCGCCCGGCCTCTCATCAGTTGTAGATAATCCACGACGATCAGGGAGAGGCCTTTCTCGGCTTTCAATCGCCTGGAACGCGCCCGGATGTCCAGGGCGGTCAGGGCGGCGCTGTCATCGATATAGATCTCCGCATCCTCGAGGTCTCCCGCGGCTTTGGTGAGGGCCACCCATTCTTTTGGGTCCATACGGCCCGTCCGCAGCTTCTGAATGTCAATCCTGCCGATCGAGCAGAGGAGACGAATCAATAACTGCTCCTTCGACATCTCCAAGCTGAAGATCCCGACGGGCGTCTTGTCCCCTTGCTGCGCGCCCAGGTTCTGGACAATGCTCAGGGCGAAAGAGGTCTTCCCCATGCTCGGCCGGCCAGCGATGATCACCAGATCGGAACGTTGAAGTCCAGCCGTCAGCCGGTCGAAATCCAGGAAACCGGTGGGGACGCCCGTCACCAATTCCTTGTGTTCGTAAAGCTCCTCGATCATCCCGAACGTGGACTTGATGACATCGCTCATGCTGACGAAGCTTTGCGAGGCGCGGTCTTGCGAAATCTCGAAAATCACACGTTCCGCCTGATCCAGGTAAACCTCGGCGTCCTCGGTCTCTTCATAACCCCGCGCGATGATTTCGGTGGCGGCTGAAATGAGGTCGCGGACAATGGCCTTCTCTTTGATCAGCTCCGCGTGGCGCGCGACGCCCGCCGCGGTCGGCACCGCGTCCACCAGGGCGCCCAGGTACGCTTCCCCCCCCACGGCTTCCAGGCAGGCGCTCTTGCGGAGCCGGTCGGTCAGGGTCAACAGGTCGATGGGCTCATTGCGCTCGAAGAGCTCCCGCATCCCGGAAAAGATCTTGCGGTGGGCCTCCCGGTAAAGGTGATTCTCTTTGAGGATTTCGAGGGCCTTGGGGAAGGCGGCGTTATCCAGCAGAACGGCCCCGAGGACGGCCTGCTCGGCCTCGATGTTTTGGGGCGGGAGTCTGCGGAGGGCTTCTTCAGGGGATGTCATGGGCCGTCTTTCGGATTGCGTAAGGCGGGCGCTCTCCCATCCGGGGAGATCCGCACGGGGCCTTCCGGGCGGCGGCGCAACGCCCCCCTCCACTCTCAGGCGGGGGTCCCGGCTACTCGTTCTCTTCCACCGACTTCGCGTCGCCGGCTTCCGAAGGGTCTTCCCCGGCTTCCTCTTCGCCCGCGGGGTCCGCGTCGCCGGTTTCCGAAGGGCCTTCCCCGGCTTCGGCTTCGCCCGCGGGGTCCGCCTGGGCCTCCGCCGCGGGCGCCTTCTCCGGAGAGGTCTCGGCCGGATCGGTCTCCTCGGCCTGGACCCTTTCGCCGTCCACCGTGACGCTCAGCTCGGCCGTGACCTCCGGGTGCACCTTGACGGGCACCTTGAACTCCCCCAGGACTTTGATGGGGGCCTCGAGCTGGATCTTCCGGCGGTCCACCTTCTCTCCGGCCGCCTGGACGGCCTCGGCTATCTCCTGGGAGGTCACCGATCCGAACAGACGGTCGCTTTCTCCGACTTTTTTCTTGAAACGCAGGGACAGCTTCTCCAGCCTGGCGGCGAACTCTTCGGCCGCGCCTTTGAGCTTCTGGAGGCGCTGGGCCTGAAGGCGCTTTTCGTGCTCCATCGCCTTGACGTTGCGATTCGTGGCCTGAACCGCCAGACCCTGGGGGATCAGGAAATTGCGCCCATATCCGTTCGCCACCTCGACCAGGTCTCCCATATCGCCGAGGTTCTCGACCTCCTCCCGAAGGATCACTTTCATGTTGTCACATCCTCCTCAGCCGCCTTCTTTGTCCGCGGAAGGGGCGGCGGTCCGGATCCTGCGGAAGTCAAACCACAGGTCGAACAAGCCGAGCGCGGCCACGACATAACTGAAAGTCAGCACGAAAAAGCAAAGCGGAATCCGATAGACCACGGCGACGCCCGTCTTGCGGAGCAGAAAATGGGTCACCGCAATCCCCTGCAAGAAATAGCCGAAGAGGAGGATCAGAAGGACGTTGCCCATCACCCAGGCCATCGAGGTCCCCCTCAGGAAGTACAGCAGCCCGGCGCTGCCGATCAGCGCCCAGACCGCCGGCTCCGCCATCGACCACCGGCCCAGATCCCGGGCCGGAAAAAGACCGCCCGCCCCGCGAAGGGTCCAGACATGCCGCAACAACATATAATTCAGCAGCGAGGTCAGGGTCGCCTGCATGACGGCGAACGCGGGAATCAAATGTCCCATGATCCGGATCAGACGGTTGATCTCCTCCTGTTGCGCTCCGGCGGCGCCCCCGGAGAACCGGCGCAGCACCTTTTCCCCCTCCGGCCCGAGTAAGACGCTGAGCCCTCCGCCGTCTCCCCCCAGGGTCAGCACCGCATACAACACCCCCAGACCGACCGCCGCGCCCAGGATGCTGACGCCCACGGCCCGCTCGATGGGGCGCCCGGCGGAGATGGACGCGGCCAGCAGCCAGACGATCACGCCGATGGACGCCAGGAACTGAAGGGAGATTTCCCAGCCTTCGGCCCAGGCCAGGGCGACGGCCACGCCGAAGATCACGCCCGACCCGGCCCCCGTCCCCCACCGAAGGAATACCTGAATGGCGGGCGCGGGGGAGAACAACCCCACGACCGCGCCGAGAACCCCGATGACGCCGCCCATCAGCGGCAATC
>JASLXW010000173.1 GCA_030740135.1 Nitrospinota bacterium | reverse complement strand
ATTTCTTCGCGGTGTCCGGAGAAACATTGCTGACGCCCGGTTTGCTGAATGTCCTCGAAGGGATTACGAGGATGGAGATTCTCGAGATCGCCGGGGAAGCGGGGGTTCCGGTCAGGGAAGGGGACATGACGATCTTCGAGGCGGTCAACGCGGACGAGGCCTTCTTGTGCACCACGAGTTTCGCCATCCTGCCCGCCGGACACATCAACGGCCAGCCCCTCCGGGGCGCCGTCCCCGGAAAGGTCACCTTGAAACTGATCGAGGGTTTCAGCAAGCGGGTGGGGATGGACATCCTGGAACAGGCGCTCCGGCCGGCGGAGGCCGCGAAAGGAGGCGCGACATGAACGATTCATTTCGTCAGGCTGTGGGCGACTTCCCGCGGATCCCCTTCACGCTTCGGCCCGAATCCACAGCGGTTCTTCTCATCGACGTCCAGAACGACTTCTGCGCGCCGGAGGGAATCTATGCCCGCAACGGGCTGGAATGCCCCGGCATCCCGGCCCTGCTGGGCCCGTTGGCTGAATTCCTGGCCGCATCCAAACAGAGCGGCGCGCGGCTCATCAACGTCCGGACGGAGTACGCCTGCGGCCCGGACGGCGCGCCCGTCGAGGCGGGGTTGCACATCGAAAGCCGGCCTTTTCTGAAAGAGGACGGACTGCGGCCCGGCTCCTGGGGCGCGCGGACGGTGGAGGGGGAGGGGTTTTCCGGCTTCGACCTAGAGATCGTCAAGGTCCGGTTCAGCAGCTTTTTCGGGACCGATCTGGAGGAGCGGCTACGCGCGCTGAACATCGAAACGGTGATCCTGACCGGGGTCTATACGAATTACTGCGTGCAAGCCACCGCGTTCGACGCCTACCAACGGAATTTCCGGGTGGTGATGGCCCACGACATGATGACCACCTGGGACGACGATGTCCACACGGGGGTTCTGAAGGGCCTGTCGGGTTTCACCAATGTTCTTAACGCCCGGGAGATTCTCGATGGTCTCCATGCGGCCCAGGCCGTGAGATCGTAGCTATTCCCGGCTTTCGTAGGCCGTCCGGACAACGGTCTTGATGCCCCCCCGAACCGAGAAGTCTCCAACGACCTCCATCTTTCGGGGCGCGCAGGCGCTGACCAAATCGTCGAGGATCTTGTTGACGCCCGATTCGTGGTGGGTGCCGACGTTGCGGTAGGCCTGGATATAGAACTTCAAAGATTTCAATTCGATCAGCGTCTCGCCCGGGACATACGTCACGCGGATCTCGGCAAAATCCGGTTGACCGGTGACCGGGCAGAGACAGGTAAACTCGGGAATCGCGATGTCAACCGTGTAATTTCGCCCCGCATATTGATTGGGGACGCATTCAAGCGCGGGAAACTCCGCGTTTTTGAAATGAGCGGATTGGGAAGGGGACGCGCTTTTCGGCTTATCCGCCATCATCTTTTCCTTTGGGTTCGTGATGATCGGCTTTTGGTTTGGATCTTGCTCCTGAAATGATCGTGGAAACACCTGCAATTTGGACAACCTATGGTATTATACAGCCTGGGAGATTTGGTTCCGGCTGTGAATCTCGCTTTGAGAGGCATTGATCAGCCGGCGGAGAAGCTTGCCGGCTGGCGGAAACAGGAAACCAACGGGGATCGAAAGACTTGGCGACCAGGCGGCGTCCCTCTCAGGAGCGACCGAGATTCAAAGAGCATAAGAAGAGGCTTTCCGGCATCGAGCGGCAGCAGATGCAAATTCATCATAGCCGGAACTTCTCGACGGGCGAGTTGGACCAGTTTCTATGGCTCATGTTGGGTCTGATTGTGGTGGTGGCATTCGTCAGCCTGTACTTCACGGGCAATCTCTGAAGTTCCAAACCACTCTGATTTTCCCGTTCTCGCACACTGTTTTCCCGATTTCCTGTTGACGCAGGAAGGTGGTTCGTTCGACACCGCCTGCTCCATGCCCGGAGACAGGCCGGTTTGGAAATCCACTCCGGGTCCGGACGGGTCCGGGGAGAAGTGCGGAAAGTCTTTACTTCATCCCTCCAGGTGTTATCCTATTCCGTGCAAAACCTCCCGTGAACTCGATGAAGAGGCCGATTCTAGAAGGGTGTCCCGTCGACCGTCCAGGGCCGATTTCGGAGATTGGCCGGACTTGGCCTCGGGGCGCCAGGGGATCCCCCTCCCCCCCCCCCCTGGAGGACGAACAGATGAAACTTCCGCGAGGTCTTTCCCTTGGACTCATGGCGGCGGGCTTGGTCTTTCTCACGCAACAGAGCGCGCTTGCCGAGAAGCTCATCTTCGCCCATGACTGGGTGCCTTACGGCAAGCACGCCTCCTTTTATGTGGCCGCGGTGAATGGCTACTACAAGTCCGTGGGCATGGACGTGAAAGTCATCCGGGGTCACGGCAGCGCCGACACAGTCAAGCGGGTGTTGGCCAAGGAGCCGGACTTCGGGCTCGCGGACACGCCGGCGGTCATCATCGGCCGTTCCAGGGCCGGCAGCGTCAAGATCATCGGCATCTTCGCCGATGAAGGGATGAACGTGATTTATTCACTGAAGCGTTCGGGGATCAAGGCGCCGAAAGACCTCTCCGGCCGCGAGGTTGGAGACGCCCAGGGCGGGGCCTGCATCAGCATCTTTCCGGCCCTCGCCAAGCTGAACGGCATCAAGGGGTGGAAACACTCCGTGATGCGCCCCGCCGTCAAGAATCCCACCCTGCTGGCGGGCAAAGTGGACGCCATCTGCACCTTCGTGACGGTGGGCGTGCCCCTTCGGTTCAGGGCGAAAAAGATCGGCGTGCAGATCGCCGAAATGCGATTCAGCGACTGGGGCCTCGACCTCTACGGGGCGAGCCTCATCACCGTTGACGAAACCATCCGGAAAAATCCGGGCAGGGTTCGCCGCTTTATGGAAGGCACGATGAAGGCCATGGCCTGGACGGTGGAGAACACCGATGCGGCCATGAAGGTCTTTCTGAGGCTCCACCCGGCGTCCAACCCGACGCTCACCCGGCTCCAGTGGGACGTGGCGGCCAAACACCTCATGACCCCTTACGCCAAAAAGAACGGCATCGGGTCCATCGACGCAAAGAAGATGGCCAACACGCGGGACTTGGTCGTCAAGTACCGCTCCCTGAAGAACAGCCCGAAGGTGGAGGACATCTTCACGAACAAATTCCTGCCGAAGCTCTTTCCCAAGTACTCGCCCGCGTCCTGATCGGCCCTGGGCGGGCGAAGGGCTCAAGCGGACGCACCCGGCAATTGCATCCGGACCCGGCGGGGGGGGGCCGCGCCCGGGATGGATGGGTCGGATCGAGGAGAGCGGGGCGAAGTCGGGCCCGGCGCGGAAAGATCGCCCTTCTCGCGTTCCGCGGGACCGAGACGGATTCTCTCTGCGGCAGGACAGGTCGTCATCCGGCCGGACACGGGCGGATTGAAGCGGGTGGCCCTTCCGAGTCTATTGAAAGTCCGTCGAATCACGAACAAAAGCGCTGGCGCCTGTCCGTTCACATCCGCTGGAGGATTTCGACGCGGATCCCGACGGGTCCTTCGATAAATGAGATTTTCAGATTCGGATTGGACTGTGTGGGCGCCGTAATGAATTTGGCGCCCCTGGCCTTCAAGTCCGCCGCGACCGCGTCCAGGTCATCCACGCCGAAAGCGATGTGATCGATCCCGCTCATGACCTTTCCCGCCGTCGGATGAAGGTCCGTGACCCCTTTGGGGGGTCCGGAGATGGTGAGATTAACATCGCCCAGCTTTATGCGTATGAAGGGATAGCCGTCCATCTCGCCTTCTGAAAACACCTCGGCGTCGAACATCTTCTCGAAGAACTCGACAACCGGCGGAACGTCGGCTGCCCGGAAATGGATGTGGTCACAATGAAATGACGCCATGCGATTCAACTCCTCATCAGGGGCGATTGGGCGGCCGGCCGGGCCGCCGCTTGGGAACCCGCGCGGTTTCAGCTTGCCCAGTGATCATCAAACTTCAGATAACCTTCCCGGGGCAATTCGACGACCGCCTTCAGGGCTTGCTTCTCCTTGAGGCGCTGTATGGTTCGGATGTGCGCCAGGTGTTCGAAATACAAATGGCGCAACATGGCCTCCAGCGTAAAGCTCCAGGTGTATGCGTTCGAGGGGTCCCGGACGATGTCGCCTTTGTGGGCGGCGCTGTATCGCGCCCAAAGCTCGTGGACGCTCTCGTTCGAAGTCCCGAGCTTCGCGTCCGCCGGCAGCTTCAGCACGAGCGTTTTCTCGCGCAGGGATTCCATGCTCTCCCGGCCCGCAACCTGCCGGATCAAGTCGTAAGCGCGTTGGAGGATCTGACCCAGGGATTTGATGTCCCGATATTTTTCCGGATCCAGCATGCGGTCGTGGCCGTGCTCCGCTTTGCTGATCTCCACGAACTCGGGATCGGGGGTGCGGTCTTTCCAAAGGATGTCCGACCATCTTCCGACCAGCCAAAGGATGACGCTGTTGGCCATATGACTCACCTGCCGCCGAATGCTCCACCGGGTCCAATTCGGGGATTCCGCTGAATAATCCAACTGGACCTCGGTCAGGTCTTTCAGCTCCTGATCCAACCACAGGCGCAGGTTGCCGAAGTCGGCGATGGCGCCGCCGCCGCCCTCCTCGGTTGGCCCCACGGAAAACCGGCCGTCCAGCGATGCGCCCCCCTCGCAGGAGAGTCGGGGAGTCAAGACCTCACCGGAGACCTGTCCGGTCGCCCGGACCTCAAGAAGCTCGCTCGGTTCAATCTTTCCGGTTACGGCGCCTGAAACGCTGACCACCTGCGCCCGAACTGTGGCGTTGACCCGGGCGCCTTCACTGATCGTGAGGTGGCGTCCGTTGAGGTTCAACTCGCCTTCGAGGGAACCCCTGAAGATCATGTCTTCGTGCCCCTCGATATTTCCCCGGACATGGATCGTCCGGCCGATCACAGAAGAATCGGATGATTCAGTGGACGGCGAATCCTTCGCCATGGCATCGACCCTCCGGAAGGGTGTTCCAGGGTTATCCACGCCTGCGTCCGGATGAGGGAGAGCGGAATGCCCTCCTCAAACGAATCTGTTTCTCTATCTCCGAATGACTTCAGGATCCCGATGTTTCAATTCTCGTGTCTGAACAATATCATGCCCGACGGCGCACGCCCCATTCGGCGAGCCCGCGCTGGATGGCCGCGTTCTGGCGGATCAAGTTCCAATGCTATAATTTTTCACGTGCGGGGGTCAAAACGCCCGGGAGGGCGTTCTCTCACACGGCGCTTGGACTTTGGAGGAAGCCCGCGGGAACGGCGGGTCCCGCTGGACAAGGCGGGTTCATAGAGTCCATATATCGAACGGAGTCAGACAGGCGCTCTCAGAACGCCGAACCGGGGGACTCAAGATGGCGGAACAAATGGTCCAGTGCGTCAAATTGGGGCGGGAGGCTCCGGGTCTTTCCGAGCCGCCTATTCCGGGAGAACTCGGCCAAAAGATCTACGAGAACGTTTCCGAGGAAGGCTGGAACCTGTTTCTCGAATATTTCAAGATGGTCGTCAACGAGTATCGCCTCAATCTGATGGATGATTCAACGGATGAGATCTTCACAAAATCCGTTGAAGATTTCTTTTTCGGAGATGGGGCCGCCATACCGGAAGGCTATGTTTCGCCCCAAACCAAGGGATGAGTTTTCCCTGGAACGTGCGAATCGCGCTTCCGCCTCCCAAGGGAAGGCATCCCCGGCTGGAAGCCGCGCCACGGGCCCCGGTTTACGCCGGCGCAACTGTCCGCTTCATCCGTCCGGAAGACCCGTCGTGAAGGTCGTCCTCCTTTCGACATACGACCTGGGCCGGCAGCCCTTTGGCCTGGCCTCGCCCGCCGCGTGGCTTCGACGGGCGGGGGCGGAGGTCTCCTGCCTGGATTTGTCCGTTGACAAACTGGACGAGGCGCTCGTTCGCGCGGCCGACCTGGTCGCGTTCCACGTTCCGATGCACACGGCCACCCGAATTGCCGTGGGCGTCCTCGATCGGGTGAAAGCCCTCAACCCGCCCGCCCGCTTCTGCTTTTATGGACTCTACGCTCCGGTCAACGAGGCGTATCTCAGGGGGCTGGGCGTTCACACCATCCTGGGCGGCGAGTTCGAAAAGGGGCTCGTCGATTTGGTTCGCGGCCTGGAAAACGGGGACGGAAAAGCGCGGGAAGGGTCCGCCGTGTCCTTGGAGAGGCTGCAATTCGAAGTGCCGGACCGGCGGGGGCTTCCGGACTTGACCTGTTACGCCGGACTGAATCCCGGAGACGGGCCCGTCCGGACCGTCGGGTACACCGAGGCGAGCCGGGGTTGCAAACACCTGTGCCGCCATTGCCCGATCGTGCCCGTCTATCGGGGGGTGTTTCGGGTTGTTCAGCGTGGTGTCGTCCTGGAGGACATCCGAAGGCAGGCGGCCGAGGGGGCCCGCCACGTCACGTTCGGCGATCCGGACTTCTTCAACGGCGTGGGCCATGCCGTCCGCTTGGTCGAAGCCTTCCACGCCGAGCACCCGGACCTGACCTATGACGTGACCATCAAGGTGGAGCACCTTCTGAAACACGCCCGGCGCCTGGCCACGCTCCGTGAGACGGGCTGCCTGTTCGTCACCAGCGCCGTGGAGTCCATTGACGACCGGGTGCTGAAAATTTTCGACAAGGGACACACCCGCGAGGATTTCATCCGGGTCGTCCATCTGTTCCGGGAGATCGGTCTCCATCTCAATCCGACGTTTGTGACGTTTACACCCTGGACGTCTTTGGAGGGGTGCCGGGCGCTTTTGTCTTGTCTCATCGACCTCGACCTCGTGGACCGGGTCTCGCCGGTTCAACTGGCCATCCGACTTCTGATTCCCGCGGGCTCCCGGTTGTTGGAGCTGCGTGAGGTGGAGCGAATCGTGGACGGTTTCGACGAGGCGGCGTTGAGCTACACTTGGCGAAATGAAGACCCCAGGGTGGATGAGCTCCAGCGCGTCATCCTGGACCTCGTGAAACGCGGCGAAGCCCGGGGGGAAACCCGCCGGCAAATCTTCTCGGGGGTCTGGCGCGCCGTCCATGCGGCCCAGGGGACGGCGGATGAAGACGTCCCCGCGCTCCCGATCCTGCCCTCCCCATCGGCCATCCCCTTCCTGACCGAGCCGTGGTACTGCTGAGCGGAGCCCCTCGAGGAGCAGTTGGCTCCCATCTGACATCGAAGGATCGATGGGTCCATCCATGCGGCCCCCCCGCGTTCTCCTCCTGTACACCAACACGGGCTATCGGGCGGAAGACTTCCTGAAGGCGGCCCGCCGGCTTGAGATTGAAATCCTGATCGGAACGGATCGGCGCCACGTCCTGGAAGATCCCTGGGCGGACGGCGCGATCCCCCTGCGGTTCGAGGACCCGGAGGCCGCTGTCCGCTCGATCATCGAAGCGGACGCGCTCGAAGGCGGGGCGTCGGGCGTGATGATGATCCCCATCCCGGAAGGGGGGATCCTGCATCGTGTCGACGGATTGGAAGAAGCGCGCGGGATCGACGGCGTGGAGGAGGTGACCCTGACTGCGAAAATGAGAGAAATTCTCGTCCCGCCGCCCGAAGGGTCCGGTTATCTCGGTTTCACCTTCGGGCGGGGGTCTCCCCCCCGAGCGGACGGAGGAAACCCTCCGCAAAGCTCACCGGGCTCTACGATTCACCATAACACCCGAGATGGTGTTTGATTGAACCGCCGTCTTGGTCCCCCCCCCCCCCCGGGCTGGCGTCGAGGGCCGGGGCCCAAGACAAAAGGAGCCGCCTGTTCCTTACGGTTTCGGTCCGCTTCTTGGCGCGATGTTCCTTCAGTCCACCGCGCGGGAGACGTTGATCGCTTTCAACCCCTTCGGGCCTTCTTCAATCTCGAAATTGACCGCGTCCCCTTCATTCAACGTCTTGAAGCCGTCCCCCGAGATGGAGGAATAGTGGACAAACACATCGGGTCCATCGTCTTGACTGATAAACCCAAATCCCTTGGCCTCATTGAACCATTTGACAGTCCCCGTTCTCATACCGACTTC
>JASLXW010000172.1:2120-8017 GCA_030740135.1 Nitrospinota bacterium | reverse complement strand
AAGCGGGCGGCCCGCCGGGCCGCCCGCTCGCGTTTGTCGCGGAATGGGCCGGTGCGGTGATGAAACCGTTTAACCCGTATTTTCCTCGGACATTCCTAACGGGGCGAGTTTGGCGAAGGGCAAGACCCAACCCCGTCGGAACCCGGCCGCGCTTGGGCAGATGGATGCCCGCGTAAATGGTATCCTGTTTCATGACCGGCCTCCTGTCGCATGCGGCCCTGTTGCCACGGGCAGCCACCCACGATCTTGCGATACGGCGGGTCGGCTCCTTCCATCGGGTTTTACCGCGGCCGCCTTGACCGCCGCGTCCCCTTTCCGATAAGAGTGAGCGCATGAAGCTTTCCATCGTCATGCCCGTCTACAACGAGCGCGGGACCATCGAGGAGATCCTCCGGCAGGTCATGGCCCTGGAGCTGGAGAAAGAGATCATCTTGGTGGACGACTGCTCGACGGACGGAACCCGCGAGTGGCTCCGGGAACGGGAAGGGGGGGGGGATGGGCTCCGGGTGCTGTACCACGAGCGGAACAGCGGGAAGGGGGCGGCGCTGAGAACGGGGTTCGCCCACGTCACGGGCGAAGTCGTCGTCCCCCAGGATGCCGACCTGGAGTACGACCCGCAGGACCTTGTCCGGCTGATGGAGCTCTTCAAGCGGGGCGTGGCCGACGCCGTTTACGGGTCCCGGCTGATGGGGGGCGCGCCGCAGCGCGTCCACCTCTTCTGGCACAAGGTGGGCAACGGTCTCCTCTCATTCCTCACCAACCTCCTGTTCAACTCCACGCTGAGCGACATGGAGACCTGCTACAAGATGATCCGGGCGGACGTTCTCCGCGATCTGAACCTGGTCTCCAACGGCTTCTCCATCGAGCCCGAGATCACCGCCAAGATTCTCAAGCGCAAGCTGCGGGTTTACGAGATGCCCATCTCGTATTATGGCCGGACGTACGAGGAAGGGAAGAAGATCACCTGGATGCACGGCTTCGGGGCGCTGTGGACCCTGCTCAAATACCGGTTCGTGAGCTGAGGACCCGCGTTGGACGCACTTCGAAAGGACCTTCCCTCGGATTGGCTTCCCGCCCGCTATCGCGCCGACGGCCCGCTTCTGCGGGATCTGTTCCTTTTGGCGTTGGCGGTCCGGGCGCTTGCGATCATCCCCGTCCTCTGGGCGTTCGCGGCGGGAGAGCCGCCCTACCTGGGCGGGGATTGGGGCGCTTTTCATGAATGGGCGAAGGGGATCCTCTCCGGCGCCGGCATGCTCGCCGACGGCCTCCCCACGGCCGAGTACACGCCCCTTTATCCGCTTTTCATCGCGGGTGTCTACGCGATGGCGGGGGTCTCTCCCTGGGCCGTCCTGGCCGCGCAGACGGTCCTGGGCGCGCTGGCCTGTCCCATCGTCGCGGCCGCCGCCGGGAAACTGGGCGGGGGGGCCGGGGGAGCCGGGAGGACGGGGGGGGCCGGCAGAAAATGCGCCGCCGTCGCCGGTCTTCTCTACGCCCTCTATCCGCCCTTTATCAAGGCGGAGCATCTCGTCATGACGGAGGCCCTGTACGTTTTCTGGGTGATCGTCTGCCTGTGGGTCTTGGTCCGGCTCAACCGGAGGTTCTCCTGGGGCGGGATGGCCCTGCTGGGTCTGGCGGGCGCGCTCGGCTCCTTGACGAAGCCGTCGCTTGCGATCTTCCCGGTGGTTTGCGGAGCGGCCCTGGTGGTCCGGGACTGGGCCCGGACGAAAGATTTTTGGGAGCCGGCGGGTAAGGGCCTTGTCCTGGCGCTTGTCTTCGCGGCCGTTCTCTCCCCCTGGGTCGTGCGGAACTACGGGATTTTCGGCCGGTTCGTCCCCCTGGGGACGGAGGGGGGGGCCGTCTTCTACGACGGGGTCAACCTCAAGGACGACTGGAAGCCGGGCTTCCGGACGAAGGACGCGGTGACGGCCCGGGCCGCTCGGATTGCCTCCGAGCCGGAGCGAAGCGCGTTCCTGATGGGGGCCGGTCTGAAGAAGATCACCTCCGATCCGTCCCGGCTGCCTCGGCTTCTCGCCGTCAAGGCCGCTTTTTTCTGGAGCCCGTTCGATTGGGAGATCTTCCTGGACGGGACGTACAGCTTCGGGTTTGTGTTCCTTCTCCCGTTCGCGGTCTGCGCCTTTCTCAAGCGCCGGCCCGCCGACGGAATGGGTCGGGATGACGGCTGGAGGGCGTTGCGCCTCTGGCCGGCCTGGGGGATCGTCATCTACTACTTTCTCCTGGGCATCGCCTTCATCGGCTCGCCCCGGTTGCGGCTTCCGGCCGAGGCGGGCATCCTGGTCCTGGCGGCCCTGGGGATCGTCCGGCTTCTGGAGACCTCCCGGCGCGGGACTTTCTGGACGGCCTCGGGGGCCTGGATGGCGGTGAACCTCGGGGTCTTCTTCCTCTCGGACGCGCTCCGGTCTATGCTGAGGGGGATTTTTTGAGTGGCGCATTTTGAACTCAGCCGATTGTTGGGGGCGGGGCTCTGTACCCGCCCGTCTAAGGAGGAAGGCCGCTGAGCTGGCGGGATAAAAAGGTTCTGGTCACGGGGGCGGGGGGGGTCATCGGGAGCCACCTGGTCGAGGGGCTTCTGCGCGAGGGGGCGCGGGTCCGGGGGCTGGTCCGGTACAACTCCCGGGGCGGCGCCGGGTTCCTCTCCGAATCCGCGGCGGAGTTTACCGACCATCTGGAGATCATCCACGGCGATCTCAACGTCGAGGAGACCGTCCGCAAGGCCGTCCGGGGGACGGAAGTCGTCTTTCATCTCGCGGCCCTCATCGGCATCCCGTACTCCTACGTCCATCCGGCCGAGGTCGTCCGGACCAACGTCGTCGGGACGCTCAACGTCCTCCTTGCTACGCGGGACGAGGGAATCCAGCGCGTCGTCCACACGTCGACCAGCGAGGTGTACGGCTCGGCCGTCTCCGTTCCCATCGCCGAGAGCCATCCCCTTCAGCCCCAATCGCCTTACTCGGCGTCGAAGATCGGCGCGGACGCCGTCGCCCTCAGCTTTCAGAACGCCTTCGATCTGCCGGTCGCCGTCATCCGGCCCTTCAACGTCTACGGCCCCCGCCAGTCGGCCCGGGCGGTGATCCCGGCCGTCATCGTCCAGGCCCTCACGCGGGACGTTGTCCGTATCGGCGCGACGCATCCCACGCGGGACCTGACATTTGTCGGGGACACGGTCCGGGGGTTCATGGCGATGGGCGAGGTCCCCGGCGCAATCGGCCAGACCGTCAACGTCGGCTCGGGGTTCGAGATCTCGATTGGCGAATTGGCCGAAAAGATCATCGAGCGCGTCGGCCGTCCCGTCCGGCTGGAGACCGACGCCTCCCGCCTGCGTCCCGCCAAGAGCGAAGTCACCCGCCTTTGGGCGTACAACAAGAAGGCCAAGGACCTGCTCGGCTGGGCGCCCGAAGTCTCCCTGGATGAGGGTCTCGACCGGACGATCGCGTATATCAAAGACCACCTGGACGACTACGACCCGGACCGGTACGCGGTGTAGGGGGTTGCGCTGAGCAGTTGGTGTCATTCCGAGAGCAACGAGGAATCTCGCCTCGGTTCCATCATTTCCCGAATTCACCACAAATTAATGGGGTTCGGCCTTGAGCCGCGTTGGGGTTCCCCATCCCGGTTCGCCTTATGTCTCCGTTTTTGCCCTTCTCCAATCTGCGAAATCTGTGTAATCTGCGGATAAAAGTTTTCTCCCGAAAGCCAAAAGCGCCGTCCACGAAGGGACGGACCCGGGTGAGCCTCCCGGCCCTGGTGGCATTCAAGGTCGCGCTGTACCGGCAGATGAAGGCGCAGGGCGTGAACCGGGCGGAGCTGGCGCGGCGCCTTGGGTGGAAGCTCGAACAGGTCGCCCGGGTCCTGGATCCCTACCACGAATCCAAAATGAGCAACATGGAAATGGCGTTCAAGACCCTCGGCCTCGAAGTGGATGCAAAGCCCAGGAAGGCGTCATAGGGGGAGGCAATCGGGCTTGCTCTAAGCCTTCTCGGCGCATCGGCGTCAGCCGAAACGGGTCAGGCCGGCTGTTGGAAATAAAGGCGCTCTTTGCCAAGGGCTATATCGAGGTCAGATGGGCCGCCAATTCCCCGGGCGCGGAGAGAAAGGGAGAATGGCTGGTCTCCAGGTCGAGAACTTTTTCGCACGGAAGGGCCTCGTACATCCGCTTTTGAAGGGCCGGAGAAATGGACCTGTCGCGAAGGCATTGGATATAAATTCGGGGGACCCGGCCGAAATTCTCTTCCGTGGTCTTGACCGGCGTCTGACTTGGCGCAAGCGCCTCCGGGACCCGGAGCGACGTAGCGCGCTCCACGTCCTCATCAGGGCAATCCGCATAAAAGGCCTCCCGGAGGGCCTCCTCCTTGACCGTTGAGAAACCTCCACCCTCGTCGATCACGCGGTTTCGGCCGGAGACCGAATCCGGATCCTGCTGCGCCAGACTGCGAATGGACTCCCCGTTTCGCAGGAGAAAGCCGCAAAGATAGACCAGGGTCTTGATCCGCCCGGGGCGGTGCTCCGCTGTCTGCGTAATGACGCCGCCGCCCATGCTGTGACCCACCAGGATGACGGGTTCCGGCTGTGCGTCCAGGACTTCGCAGACCCGGGCCGCGTAGGAATCCAACGTGATCTCCGGGATGGGCGTCTTGTCCGCGCCGTGACCCGGAAGGTCCAGGGCGATGGCCTTGTGGCCTTTCGCTTCCAGGAGCGGCACGACCTTGTCCCAACACCAGCTTCCATACCATGAGCCATGGACCAAGACATAAGTGCTCATCCTGTTTCCTCCCCGATAAAACCGCGCGAACGGCGACGGAACCGAGACCGCTGGAGGCCGCCTCCGTCCGGATTACGTCCCGCGCGAAGCGTTCCTCCACCCGGACCCGGAAGATCGTCCGGCCCTTTCTCACGTCCGCCTCGCCCTTTTCCACCTTCCGGCGGACGTAAATGAGGCGCCGGATATCCTCCAAGGGGGCGTCATCCGGCAGGTGATCCGGGATGTCCCGCATCGCTCCTTTCGCCATCTTTATGGCTGACCTGACGGGTTGATAAAATCGATGTACCAAATACCACCGCCCCGGTCATTCGTCAAGAAAGGCGGAAACTCAGTGATCCCCGGTTTTCATCGGCCGTGCGGCGCCAGAGATCGTAAGAATAGACCCCGACAAGCATCCACCCCGAGCCGTCATTCCCGCGTAGGCGGGAATCCAGGGTTTCGAGTTGCGGGTCCATCTTCCTGCCCCCGCGATCATTGCGTTTAGAAGTATACGAGAGGGAGAAGGGTGTTCGGCGCAGCCGGGGGTCGGATTGATTGGGGTCGATCTGAGGCACTTCTGGATTCCCGCCTGCGCGGGAATGACGATCAGGGGGCGTTGGGGAATAACAGCGGGCTGTCAAGGTTTGGGGATCGCTCGTCAGGGCGGGAATCACGACTGATCCTGCGGGGTTTCGTTTCTTCAAGGGCCGAATGCTGGGGATAACTCAAAGGCGAAAAAGGTCTCGGCGGTCGGTTCAAGCGGTCCGGGAAGAGGGCCTGCGCCGGTGGTAAGATGGGTTTCCGAAGTGGACTGAGGACCCCGGCCCGGCAAGGGCGGCGGTCATCCGAGAAACCCCGGGAGGTGAAGCGTCGGATGCCCAAAGATCCTGAATTCATCACGCCGAACGTTCACGCCTTGTGGCCCGAATTCGAAATCGAGCTGCCGGACGGTGGAAAGATCCCGCGTTTCGTCACCTCGTACATCATCGAGGGGGAAAATCCGGCCGTCATCGATACGGCCGTCGAGCCCGCCGTCCCCTTCATCTTTGATTTCATCGAGGGGAGCGGTCTCCGTCCCGAAGACGTGAACATCGTCATCAACACCCACTGCCACTTCGATCACATCGGAGGAAACAGGGTA
>JASLXW010000172.1:0-2110 GCA_030740135.1 Nitrospinota bacterium | reverse complement strand
GTATTTCAGGACCGGGCGTCCCCGCGCTTTTACGCCCATCCGGCGGCCAGGCCCTACATCGAGGACATTGCCCTTCAGATGAGCGTCCGGCCCGTCGGCAAGATGAACGAGATGTGCTCGGGACCGGTCGGGATTGACGAAGAGATCGACGAAGGCGATGTAATCGACCTGGGCGGCGGGGTCGAGGTGCGGGTCCTCCACACCCCGGGCCATTCGGTGGGGAGCGTTTCATTATTCGTTCCGAAGGACGGGGCGCTCATTTGCGGGGACGTATTGCCCGAGCCCGGAACCCTGCCCATTTACGAGGATGTCGGCCAAACCCTGAAGAGCCTCGATAAACTTCGCGCGGTCGAAGGGGCGGACTTTCTGCTGTCGGCGATGAGCCTGCGGGTGGCGCGCGGCAAAGCGGAGATCGCCGCGCGGATCGACGAAGGCGAAGCCTACATCCGGCGCATCGACCGGCTGGTGCGCCAGGCGGTTCGCGGGCCGGCCAGCCGCCCGCGCGTAGAAGAGATCGGCCGCCGGGTGTTCGCCGGGCTCGGCCTCCCTGAAGGGGGTTTGATTCCGATTGTCTTGAGGACGTTCCAGGCCCATCTGGATTCCGAGCCGCTGGATGAGGACGACGGCCCTATGAATCCTCCCGGATAAAATCCGCGAGGCGCTCGCCGATCATCAGGGAGAAGTTGTTCGTCGGGGAGTGCGGGATGACCGGCATGATCGAAGCGTCGGCCACCCGGAGGTTTTCCATCCCGTGAACGCGGAGCCGATCGTCCACGACGGCCATGGGGTCCGAACCCGGCCCCATCATGCACGTCCCCACCCCGTGATGAAAGCTGTCGTACGTTGTCCGGGCATACCTCGCCCAATCCTCCCCCGGCCCCGGCTGGAACAGCGGCCCGTAAAACTCCCGCATCGGTCCGGTCTTCGCCAGCCCGTCCGCGAACTTCATCATCGAGACCACGGCGTCGATGTCGTCCGGATGTTCCAGCATCCCGGGATCGATGTCCGGGACCTCGCGGGGGTCCGTGTTTTTCAGGAATACCCGGCCCGGCGTCCGCTGTTCGAGCAGGTGGACCGCGAGCGCGTTGATCTGTCCCAGCCCCTCCAGGTGGACGGGGGCCCTGATGCCGACCTGAAAGTTGGAATACGCCAGGGCCGGATCGCTTTTCAGATTCAGCATGACGCCCGACACCGTCCAGTCTTCCCGGTGCGGCCTGGCCCCTTCATACGACAGATAGACAACCGCGTGGTCCTGAAGGTTTTCACCGACCCCGTCCAGGGCGTGGACCCCACGGATTCCGTGGCGCTCGATCTCCGCGGGCGGCCCGATGCCCGACAGCATCAGAAGCTTGGGCGAGTGGTACACGCCCGCGCTCAGGACGACCTGATCTCCCGAGACCTTCTCGATTCCGCCGTCCTTCTCATACCGGACCGCCGTGGCGCGGTTCTCCTTGACCTCCAGGGCGTGGACCGTGGCATCCGAGATGATCGTCAGATTCGGCCTGGACCGGGCGGGGTCGAGATAGGCGACCACCGCCGATTGCCGCTTCCCGTCTTTGACGCAGCGCGCGGAGACCGAGACGCCGTAAGGGTTCGGGACGTTCTGGTCGGGGCACTGCGGGAGCCCGATCAGCCGGGCGGTCTCGGTCAGCGCTGCTTCCAGGCCCTCCATCGGCCGGTCGAAACTGAGTCGCCGCTTGACGTAGAGCGGCCCGGAATCCCCGTGGTGCGGGCTGTCGGGAAAATCCTGGTCCGACTCGATGCGCTTGAAGACCGGGAGGGCGTCCTCCCAGGTCCAACCGGAGACGCCCCGGTCCGTCCAGACCCCGAGATCATGCGGGAGCGGGCGGTCGGCAAAAGCTCCAGGTAGGGCGATTCCAGCAAAAGCCGCCTTGCCTGATCGGCCTCCGCGACCATTTCGGGCAGGGGCTGAGGGTCCGGCGCCCGCTCGATCAGGAGGACTTTCCTGGCGGGATCCTCCGAGAGCCGCGCGGCGGCTGCACAACCCGCCGAACCGCCGCCGATAACGATGACGTCGTAATCGTTCGCCATGTAAGCGGGGATCTCCATTTTTCAATGAAAAAGGGGTCGGGTCTTGACCTGATCCGTC
>JASLXW010000171.1 GCA_030740135.1 Nitrospinota bacterium | reverse complement strand
CGTGTGGGTTGTCCTCCGACACGGAAGGTTACGCCGCCTTTTTCATGGCCTCAATCCACAACTTTCGGTAATAACTCATGCGGCCGGCCGAAGGGGTCCTGAGAAAAGACTCCCGACTCCTTCCTCCCCCTTTCTCCCCCATATCCTCCATCGCCGGCACGGACGTGGAGAAAATGGGGTCAGGGTTGACTTTCTCTCACCGACATTCCGCTAGCGACCCATGCCGGCAGGTGATGCCTGACGTTATGTACACCGCATGGGTATGGGCGAGCCTAGCCGTTCGGGACGGAGTGTGCTAGGTTACGGGGTCTCAGTCGGAGAGTGGCCGTGGAAACCAAGCAACAGATTCTCAAGGCGATCGAGGAACTGCCTGACAACGCCAGCGTTGAAGATGCCATGGAGCGGCTCTATCTGCTCTACAAGATCGAAAGGGGGCTTCGCCAGGCGGACAGCGGGGATCTAATCAGTCAGGAAGAGGCCCGCCAACGCATGGCGAAATGGCTGAAGTAAGCTGGACGCCCCAGGCTCTCGATGATCTTGAGGCGATTTGTCTTTTCATTGCCCGGGACGCGCCCCAGGTAGCTGCAGTGTTCGCCGACCGAGCCTTCCGTGCCACAGACCGACTCGTAGACCATCCACGCTCCGGGAGAGTAGTGCCGGGACTGGACATCGAGGACATTCGGGAGATCATTCTGGACAACTATCGTCTGATCTACCGCATTCGCGAAGACGAGGTTCAAATCGTTACCGTACACCACGGCGCACGGCTTCTCGACCTGAGGAAGCTCGGAGGCGGTGCATAACAAAGCGATGCTGCTGATCGCCTCGTCCCCAGATCGCTATACTATCGGCAACACTGCATGACGGGCCACCAGCCATGAACCTCACAAAAGAACAAATCGAACACGTCGCCCAGCTCGCGCGGCTGCAATTCTCGGACGAGGAGCGGGAACGCTTCCAGGACCAGCTCGCGAACATTCTGGGGTACATGGACTTGCTCAACGAAGTGGACACCGAAGGCGTCGAGCCGGTCACGACGGTTCTCCCGATGGAGAATGTCTACCGGGAGGATGAGGTCCGAAGCCCGCTGCCGAAAGAGGATTTTCTCTCCCTCGCCCCGTCGTCCGACCACGGCCACTATAAGGTGCCGAAGGTTATCGAGTAGAGAGCGAGAACCTTGGGGGGGACATTTTGAAAACTGTCCCCCCCCAATCCCCCCCTCGAAAACTTTCGCAAGAAATTGTTCCTTTGGCCGGGGACAACTGGGTTAGCCAACCTCACCCCCACCCCAGGCAAGGCCAAGCCTAAGGCTTGGCCTTCAAAAAGTTTTCCTGGGGGTCCAGGGGGGCGGCTTTCAAAAAGCGCCCCCTGGAAGGTTTTGCCCTTCAGAACGGATGCGTCTTTGAACCCCTATGTTATGATTGAGCATTGAGAAATGCTTCACAAGCAGAGCGCAACCCCGATATGGCATACGACAGCACAACAGAATTCGTCACCGCGCTCGAAGTGGCGGGCGAGCTCAAGCGGATCTCCGCCGAGGTCGATCCGATCCTCGAAATCACCGAGATCGCCGACCGGTCCGTCAAGCGGGGCGGCCCGGCGCTGCTTTTCGAGAACGTCAAAGGACACAACGTCCCGCTTTTGATCAACGCCCTGGGCTCCGAGAAACGCATGTGCATGGCCCTGGGCGTGGACACCTTCGAGACCGTCGCGGGACGCATCCGCGAGCTCCTCAACCTGGAAATGCCCACGGGTCTGATGGAGAAGCTCAAGCGCCTGCCCCCCCTCATGAAGCTCGCCGCCATCGGCCCCGAGACGGTCTCGACCGGCCCCTGCAAAGAAGTCGTCGTCCGGGATGGCGCGACGCTGGATTTCATCCCCGCCCTGAAGTGCTGGCCGGAGGACGGCGGCCGCTACATCACGATCCCCCAGGTCTACACCAAGGACCTTTCGGGCAAGCGCAACGTGGGGATGTACCGGCTCCAGATCTTCGACCGCGAGACGGCCGGGATGCACTGGCACCGGCATCACGACGGGGCCGCGCACTACCGGGAGCACGCCCGGGCCGGCAAGCGGATGGAAGCGGCCGTGGCCCTCGGTGGGGACCCGATCCTGACCTACGCCGCGACTTCGCCCCTTCCCCCCGGGATGGACGAGCTCCTCTTCGCGGGCTTCCTGCGCCAGAAGAAGGTTCGTCTCGTCAAATGCGAGACGGTGGACCTGGAGGTTCCGGCCGACGCGGACATCGTCCTCGAAGGCTATCTGGAGCCCGGCGAGGTTCGCCGCGAAGGGCCTTTCGGCGACCACACCGGCTTCTACTCCCTGACGGACGACTACCCGGTCTTCCACGTCCAGTGCGTCACCCGCCGGAAGGACCCCATCTACCCGACGACAATCGTCGGCCCGCCTCCCATGGAGGACCTTTACATGGGAAAGGCGACCGAGCGCATCTTCCTGCCCCTGATCCAGATGCAGCTTCACGAAGTGGTGGACCTCAACATGCCGGCCGAGGGGGTGTTTCACAACCTCATCATCGTCTCCATCCGGAAGCGGTATCCCCATCACGCGCGAAAGGTGATGCACGCCCTCTGGGGGCTGGGGCAGATGATGTTCGCCAAGGTCATCATCGTTGTGGACGAGGACGTGGACGTGCAGGACGTGAGCCGGGTCGCCTGGATCGCCTCGAGCAACATCGACCCCCGCCGGGACGTCTGCTTCGTGGACGGACCCGCCGAGGTTCTGGACCACGCCTCCGCCCGCTTCACAGCCGGCACGAAGATGGGGATCGACGCCACGGTCAAATGGAAAGAGGAGGGATTCGATCGCGAGTGGCCCGCCGTCGCCCGGATGACCCCGGAGATCAAGGCGCTGGTGGACGGCCGCTGGGAGGAGTACGGACTTGATTGAGGCCGCGCGGGGGGAGAGGGAGGGAGAGGGGGGCTTGGCCGGCGGGACGGCCGTTCAGCTATTCCGTCTGGTCAAGTTCGAGCATTCGGTCTTCGCCCTGCCCTTTGTGCTGGCGGGGGCGTTTCTCGCCGCCGGGGGGGTCCCCTCGGCGTGGTCACTGGTCTGGATCGTCGCGGCGGCCGTCGGGGCGCGGAACTTCGCGTTCGCCTTCAACCGCCTCGCCGACAAGGATTTTGACGCGAAAAACCCCAGAACGCGGGACCGGCTGGCCTTCCGGTACATCGTGGAAGGTAAGGGCATCTGGGTCTTCATGGCGGTCTCCCTCGGCCTGTTCCTGGTGTCCGCCGGTTTGTTGAACCGCCTGACGCTCTGGCTCTCGCCGGTCGTGGTGGGGGTCGTCGTTTTTTATTCCTACGCCAAGCGGTGGACGTGGAGCTGCCACCTGTTCCTGGGGTCGGTCCACGGGTGCGCGGCGGCGGGGGCCTGGATCGCCGTTCGCGGAGACCTGACGGCCGTCCCCTTGTGGATCGCCCTGGGCGCCACGACGTGGGTGGCCGGATTCGACCTGATCTACGCCTGCCTGGATTTTGATTTCGACCGGGCCGAGGGGCTGCGATCCGTCCCGGCCCGATTCGGCGTCCCGCGCGCCCTTTGGCTCTCCGGCGGGCTGCACCTTGTGACGGTCTTTTCCCTCTTCATGGCCGGCTGGTCCGGTCAACTGGGAGGGATCTATTGGCTTTCCTGGTTGCTGGGGACCGCCCTGTTGGGTTATGAGCATGTTCTGGTCCGGCCCGGTGATTTCTCCCGGGTGGATCTATCGTTCTTTCACCTGAACGCCTGGTTCAGCGTCATCGTCGGAATGGGGGCGGTGGCCGATGTCCTCTGGCGTTCTTATGGATAGGAAACCTCAAATCGAGGAAAGGGAGGGAACCTTGAGACTCCGAAGGCGTTTCGACGTATTCATCTGGGCGCTGGCCGTCGGGAGCGCGCTCCCGACGGCCGGGGGAATCAATGCCGCACGGGCGGCCACCGGGGAGATTCGTCTGGGCATCCTGTCCATCGTCGATGCGCTCCCGTACATTCTCATTACGGAGAAGGGGCTCGACCGCAAGCACGGCTTCAAGTTCAGCACCTTCCCGTTCCAGAGCGCCCTCGAGCGGGACGCGGCGCTTCAGTCCGGGTCCGCCGACGGGGCGCTGAGCGACCTGATTACGTCCACTGTGATGGTGTCGCGCCAAGTGGACATCGCCGTCGCCGCGCTGCTGCTGGGGGCGGTCGGGCAGGAGGGCCCCTTCTACGTCCTGGGCTCTCCCAAGAACGGCCCCAAGTCGCTCGACGAGCTGCGGGAGGTCCCCATCGGGATCTCTTCCAACACCATCATCCAGTACGTGACCGACCGGATTCTCCAGGCCCGGGGGTTCGGCGGCGGGGACATCAAGACCATCGAGGTTAAGAAGATCTTCTTGCGCTTCCAGATGCTCATGGCTGGAAAGATCCGGGCCGCGACGCTGCCCGACCCGCTGGCCAGCCTGGCCATCGTCCTGGGGGCCAGGCCCCTGGCGCACGACATCAAAGAGAACCTCTCGCAGTCCGTGACGATTTTCACCGGCCGGGCCATCCGCGAGAAGCGCCCCGCGCTCCGGGCCTACGCCCGCGCCTACAACGAGGCCGTGGACGCCATCAACGCGGACCCGGACTCCTGGAAGGACCTCCTCGTCCGCAAGGCGCATCTGCCCAAGGCGATCGTGAAGACGTACAAGGTGATCCCTTTCCCCAGGCTCCAACTCCCGACGCGCAAACAGGTGGAGGACATCTTCCGCTGGGTGAAGGAGAAAGGGCTGCTCAAGAACCCCGTCACGTATGACACCCTGACGACCCGGGTCCTGTTGAACTGAGACTCCCTCAGGAGGCCCGGGCCGAGGCGGACGGCCGATCGAATCGATGATTCACGTTGAGGGGTTGTCTTTTTCCTACGGGAGCGCGCCCGTCCTGGAAGACCTCTCTCTGCGTCTGCCCGCCGGCGGCAGCCTCGCGGTCATCGGTCCGTCCGGGTGCGGGAAGACCACCCTGCTCTACAACCTGGCGGGTCTTCTAAACCCGGGCGCCGGCCGGGTCCTCGTGGGGGGCGGCGAGGTTCGGGGGCCGCGGGAGAGGACCGCCGTCATCCTCCAGCACTACGGCCTCTTCCCCTGGAAGACCGTCTACGAGAACGCGGCCCTGGGGCTCCGCATCCGGGGCGTGCCGGCGGACGCGCGTCGGCGGCGCGTCGAGGACATCCTGGAGGAGCTGGGGATCGCCGGGCTTCAAACCCGTTACCCCGGCCAACTCTCCGGAGGCCAGCGGCAGCGCGTCGCCATCGCGCGAGCCCTCGCGCAGGACCCCGACCTGCTGATCATGGACGAGCCCTTCTCCTCCCTGGACGCCCTGACGCGGGAGGCCCACCAGAACCTGCTCCTCTCCCTGTGGCGGGAAAAGGGCGTCACCCTCGTCCTGGTCAGCCACAGCGTCGACGAGGCCGCGTTCCTCGGGCGGGAGATCCTCGTCCTGTCCGAGGAACCGGCCCGAATCCGGTGCGTCCTGTCCAATCCGGGCATGGGGTCGGAGGAATACCGCCGCCACCCGGATTACCAGCGGGTCTGCACCGAGCTTCGGGATTTGCTGAAAGGCGCCGGGGATGAAGCGCGGGTCTAGATTCTTCCTGACCGCCGCGGCCCTGGTCCTCGCATGGGAGGCGGCGGCGTTGATCCTGAGGACGGGCGTTCTGCCGGAGCCCGTCCCCGTCGCCCGGACGTTTTTCGGCCTCCTCTCGGCCGATCTGCCCATGCACTTCGGCGTGAGCTTCTACCGGGTGGCGGCCGCCGTCTTCCTGGCCGTCGCGGCGGGCCTGCCCCTGGGCCTGTTCATGGGGCGGAGCAAGACGTGGGACGCCTACCTCGCCCCGGCCGTCTATCTGACCTACCCGGTTCCGAAAATCGTTCTCCTGCCGATCATCCTCCTGCTGCTGGGGCTGGGCGACGCGTCGAAGGTCGCCATCATCGCCCTCATCCTGTTCTTTCAGATCCTGGTCACTGTCCGGGACGCGGTTCGGGGGATCGACGAGGAGTATTTCCTCGCCGTCCGGTCGCTGAACGCCCGGGGATGGGCCGTCCTGCGCCACGTCGTCCTGCCCGCCACGGTGGGCGAGCTGCTGACCGCCCTGCGGATCAGTGTGGGGACGGCGGTGGCTGTCCTGTTCTTTGTCGAGAGCATCGGCGCCCGCCGGGGGCTCGGCTATTTCATCCAGGACGCCTGGGCGAGGCTGGATTACCTGGAGATGTACGCGGGCATCCTGGCGATGAGCCTTTTGGGGGTCCTGCTCTACGAGGCCCTGGAGCAGACGGAGAAGCGCGTCTGCCGCTGGAAACGGGTCTAGCGGGCGCGTGCGCGCCGGCCAAGCTGCGGATGAAGGTGTTTGTGCTTTTTACAACCCGGTCGGCGCACGCCATCTGTGAAAGGAGCCGGTTTTTTTGGCGATCGCGAAACGAGGGTAGGGCGGCCATCTTGGGGTCGGTGACCCCTTGGCCGCCTTCCGAAGGCGGGCTGGAGGGTCAACCGACCCACGACCGGAGCGCTCCCTGAGACGCCCCATCCGGACGCCTTGCGGCGACGACCCGGCTTCACAGGGCATGTTCAAGAAATCCTACGCGGAAAAGGGCCGCGTCTCTCTCAGGGCTTGATGACGCGCCAAAGACTCTTCTTCAAGCCCTTGGGCTTTATGAAACCGGCCTCGACGGCCATCTTCAGGAACTCCGTCTCCCCCCGAATGAACTTCTTGTCCAGGTAGGCGTTCTTGTAGGAGGGTTGCACCTTCCGCCACCAATCCACAAACGTGGCCACCTGGGAGTCCGTGGCTTTGTCCTGGATGAAATTGCGATAGCGGCCGGCCCACGACCGGGTGTTGTTGTTGATGTAGTCCATGGCCTGCTGCGTCGCGCCGAGGATGGCCCGGGCGGCCTTCTCGTTCTTCTTCAGCCACTTGCCGAATGACGCCCACAGGCTGATGGAGATGAGATGCCCCGTTCCCATGCGCTTGGCCCATTCAGTTGCGTAGGTGCTGAGGATGGGCCGGATCTTCCCCCGCTCCATCAGTTCCAGGGTGAGGGGCATTTCGTTCAAGGCCATCTCGACGTCGCCCTTCGCCAGAACCTGGGGTCCGACCGGCCAGGAGGCGGTCACGACCCGGAAGTCCTTCCGCAGATCGAGTCCCCAAAACCCCTTCATCAGTATGGTCCCGATCTGGGCCGACCCGGTGTCCCACCCGGCGATGACGATCTTCTTGCCTTTCAAGTCGGCCGGGCTCTTGTACGGCGAGTCGGTCCGCACATAAAACTCCTGGAAAGAGGTGTTCAGCTTCCCCCACATCACGATGTCGAGGCCCTCGTCGCCCACCAGCCGGGCGGCCTCGAGGCTGCTGAGGGCGATGACCTGCGTGGATTTGCCCATGAACGCCGCAAAGTCGTCGTTGGGGAAGGAAATCTTCAAGTCCACGCCGTACTTCGCGCCCCACTTCTTGGCGATCCCGTCGTCAATGAGGTGCTGGCCGACCATCCGCGTGTGTCCGAAAGCGAACATCCCGATCTTCACGCGCTTGGCGGCGAAGACAGTCGTCGCCCCGCCGGTCAGGAGGGCGGCCATGACCAATCCCGACAACCAGCGGAAACCGCTCTGAACCGTCATTTTTTGTCCCTCCGAATTCGCGTCCGTCCTCTGGAAAACTCCGGACCGATGGATTCCATCGGAACCGTCCCAAACGCTCGTTGTGATTGAACCGGGGACCGGGATGGCATAAGGGGTGGGGACGCGCAAGGGCGGGTCTGAACACAACGGCCGCCCGACTCGAAGCAGGCGATTGCTATCGTCTTTTGGAATTTCCCGCTTGAGGTTTTTCGCCCCCGATTAAGAGAGAGGTAGCAATAAGGAAGAATTGGGATCGACCGGAGAGGACACATCCCGACGCGGCGTTGTACACCAAAGCTCTTCCACCGCATGATTTAACATTTGGTCATATTTTCTCAGGTCGTAATTATCCCCCGGCTTGATGAAGGGTGCGGCGATCACCCGCTCTTGTTTCAAC
>JASLXW010000170.1 GCA_030740135.1 Nitrospinota bacterium | reverse complement strand
CGAAGGGGACATTGAAGAGTTTTTTCGAAAGTTGATCTCCTGGTCGTCCGATCTGGTGGAGGGGCGGCGCGCCTACCTGTTTTTCCTGGATGGGGCGTCCGGGAACCTTCTGTTGAGGGGGATGACCGGAGGCGCCCCGGGTTTTCAGGTGATTTCTCCCCGGCTTCTTGGGGACGCGTGGGCGGACCTCGTTGCGGGGCGGGGCCTGCGAATCGCGGGAGGCGCGCTTCTGTCGAGTTTTGAAGACGGCCCGTCGGTGGGATGGCTGCTGGCGCCCTTGGTGATCCGCGATCAACTCATCGGCGTGATCCTGGTGGAGCGGGATCACGATGCGCCCTTCACCGACGCGGACCTGGAAGTGCTGCTCTCCTACAACCGGTCGGCCGGGTTGACGTTGGAAAACAATTTCTTGTACCGGCAAATTTTCCGGGGCTTGAGGGAGACGCTGCAGCTCCTGGTCTCGATCCTGGAGGCCCGCGACGTTTACACCAAGGACCATGCCGTCCGCGTTACGCAATACGCCCTCATGATGGCGGACATCCTGGGATGCGCGCCGGAGCAGCGGGAGATGCTGGAATTCGCCGGCCGTCTCCATGACATCGGAAAAGTCGGGATTCAGGACGCCATCATGCTCAAACCGGACAGCTTGAGTCGGAACGAGATGGAATCGATGCGCCGGCACCCGGTGATCGGCGAACAGATCGTTCGTTCGGTCTGCCTGCTGACCGAGGAGCGGGCGGTTGTCCGCAACCACCACGAGTGGTGGAATGGAGACGGGTATCCGGACCATTTGATGGGGGAGAAGATCCCCCTGCTGGCCCGAATCCTGAGCGTTGCCGACGCCTTCGACGCCATGACGTCAGACCGGCCGTACCGCGACGCGATGAGCCCTCAACAGGCCTTGTGCAATCTTGAAGAGGCCGCCGGCGTGCAGTTCGACAAAGATTTGGTGGAGGCGTTTCGGGCGACTGCCGCCGGGAAGCGGGCCGGGGAGGGCGCCAAGCACGGCCAATGGGGCGCTTTGCGCTTGATCCGCGACTTCCCTGAATCTCTCACCGCCCATTCGTCGCGCTGATCGAGTCGGGATGGCGGGTGCGGATTCCTCGCCCGCCCGCATGACTCTCCTTCGGATGAACGGGCCGAGCACGGATGACATCCCGCCAAGGGTCAGTCGGAGTTTTTCAGCCCTTTGTTCCTGCCTCCCGGGAAACGGGCCCGAAACGCCTTCAGCGCGGACGTCGGAATCCGGAGGCTCTTCTCCAGACGCTCGTAAACCTTTTCAGGCTCCCGTGCGATGGCCTCGGTCAGCTTTTGGGCGGCTGAGGACGCCTGACTGATCTGGGCTCGGACCAGAAGGCGAATCATCCAGTCCAGGGACTTGATGAGGAAGTCCACGATAACGTTGTCCACCTTGACGAACACCATCAGGTGGTTCTTCATGACGAGGCCCCTGTCCGTCCGGGCCGGCGTGTACGCGATCGCGAAGGAGGCGCGGCCCCCGAGGTTCCGGATGAGCCAGCCGCTGTAGCCGCCCTCCCCGTAGATGACCTTTCGGCCCTTCCCGCTGTGAACGATCCAGAACCGCCCCGTGACGCCGGAGCCGGTGTCGATCAGGTAGGCGCCGTCCGGCCCTTCGGTGATCTTGTGCTTGCCGATCTTCAGCGCCCGGATCATGTCCGAGGCGAGGGGCAAGCGCGCAAAGAGGTAGGCGTAGACCTTCAAGGTGCTGCGAAATTCCGTGCGCCGCTCGCGGAAAAGGGTGTAATCCTCGAGGAAGAACCGCGCCGCTTCGGTCTTTTCCCCCTGGATCAGGCGGATGGGAAAGCGCTCCTCGGGCGACGGCTCCTTCGCCCCGGCGGCGAGGGCGGCGGCGCACCCTGCGGCCAGCGCCAAGACCCCGGCCCGCGACCATCGCCATCTTGAAAATCCGCGACCCACCGAAGACCTCCCATCCCAAAAATTGGCAAACCGCCCGGACCGCCCTTATTCTATCCGTATGTGTCGGGGAATTTTCGGCTCCTTCACACCCGGCCCGCGTGCCCTGGCCCGCCCGAGGAGATCGCCATGAACGATGACCCCCGCCCATTCGCCCCCGGCGACGCGGCATCTTCCTTCCGCAATCCTTTCCCGACGGTCGATGTCATTATCGAGGTGAACGACCCGTCTTCCCCGGAATCCGAGGGGGCCGTTATCCTGGTCGAAAGACCCCCCCCCCCGCGGGGATGGGCCATCCCGGGAGGCTACGTGGATTACGGCGAGTCCCTCGAGGACGCGGCGGTCCGCGAGGCCAAGGAGGAGACGGGCCTGAGCGTCGAGCTGGTCCGGCAGTTTCACGCCTATTCCGATCCCAAAAGAGACGCCCGGCAGCACAACATCACGGTGGTTTTCATCGGTCGGGTCTGGGGACGGGGTCCCCGAACGCCCACCGCCGGCTCCGACGCCGCGGCCGTTGGCGTGTTCACCCGGGCAAACCTGCCCTCGCCCCTCTGCTTCGACCACGCGCAGATCCTCGATGACTATTTCAGCGACAGGTATTAGGCGGAGGAGGCGAAGGGGTCAAGCCATTGGTTTATTGTTTTCCGGCGTGCTCGGCGGATTTGAGGCCAAACGGGTTGGAACCCACATGGCCGCAACGCCGCAATCCGCTGGAAAGGTGTAAACGAAAGTCCTGATCCCATGATCGGACTCGGATTTTTCAAACAAAACAAAGCCCCGCGCGTTCACCACGGGGCTCTGCGTTTGATTGGTGGAGGCGGGGGGAATCGAACCCCCGTCCGAAGGTTTTCAGCCTCGGGCTTCTACATGCTTAGCCGGGGTTTTGGATCTCGCGCCCCTCGAATCCCCCCGGCGGGGACGAAGGAGCGCCAGCCTCAGTTCGGTTTCGCCCGCGACTGCCCCGAGGCGCGACGCCGCGGACTAGCCCGATTTTCTGACACCCTGACCCGGGCCTACGGGCGCGGCCCGGAAGGGCGCTCGGTCGCTATTTAAGCGGCGAGGGCCAACTCTTGGTCGGCAGTTGTTGGTTTGCCGTGGTTTAACGAGGCCAACGGCACCTCGGCATGCGACCCGGACCTCATAACACCCCCGTCGAAGCCATATCGCCCCCAATCAGACGATGCTTGCCGGTTTCGGAAGGAAGGATCCTGCTTCTCTCCTCGCTCACCTCCTTTTCTCTACGCGCGTGCGGCGGGCGGGTCTAAGCCTGCCCTCTGCGAAGGCAGGGGGCGCCCGACCGGAAAAACTCGAGGCCATGATTTGGGGAGAAATCCCGGCTACGCCTTGACCCTTCCCGCGTCTTTGATCGCCCGGGCCATCTCCCGGTTGGCCTCCTTGCGCTTGAGCGTCTCGCGCTTGTCGTATTGCCTTTTCCCCTTGGCCAGGGCGAGCTCGACCTTGGCCTTTCCCCGCTTGAAGTACATCTTCAAGGGGATGAGGGTCAACCCGCGCTCGTTCACCTTGCCGATGAGCTTGCCGATCTCCTTGCGGTGAAGAAGGAGCTTGCGGTCGCGCTCGGGGTGGTGGTTCAACTGACCGGCCGGGTCGTAGGGGCTGATATGCGTCCCGACCAAGAAAACCTCCTCGCCCCGAACGTCGGCGTAACTGTCCTTCAGGTTCGCCTTCCCGGCCCGGAGGGATTTCACCTCTGATCCCCACAGGACCAGACCCGCCTCCAGCGTCTCCTCGATTGCGTAATCGTGCCGGGCTTTGCGGTTATTGCAGATGATCTTGATGCCGCCCGTCACGGAAGCCATCCCTTCTCGGCGTAATCATTTGATTTCACACGCTGTTTGGAATCCGCCCCTCTCGGAGCCCCTTTATCAAGATAGGGTCCGGGCGAACCGTCCGCAATACAGGGATTCAAAGCGGCCGCGGGCGTCTAGAGGGGCAGCCCCTCGACGAGGATGATGTTCGGCTCGGCTGCCTTGCGCCGCAGCTCATTCCACGGGCGGTAATCCTCGGATTGGCGCCAGCGGTGATAGGCCTCCGCGCTCGGCCACTGGACGATGAAAAGTCGCCTCGGATCCCAGTCGCCCGTGATCTTCTCGAACCCGCCCCCGTGCGGGGAGACCAGGAATTTGCCTCCGAACTTCTCGGCGGTCGGGACATATCCCTTCACGTACTCCTCGAACAACGCCGGGTCTTTCACGTCCACGTCGATGATTGCATAAGCCGGATTCGCGCTCATGGCCTGGCCTCCCTTCTCATTCCGGTGTCTGTGAGACTCTCATGGGTGGAACGCTTCTTTGCCTTTCACCGCCTTTTGATCTTCCGGCCCGCCTTTCGCGTTGTCCCGCCTCTCTTTCGCGGCGCCGATCGCCGCCCTTCGGTCTTGGAGACTGGGGAGTCTTTCCTCCCGCCCGCCGCGGCTCTTCGGGAGGGGGGGGACGTTTTCCGTCCGCGTTGTCTCGCCGCCCCCGCCGGCCCCCCCGACGCCTCCGGCCCGGACAATGAAAAGTCGATGCGCCGCGTGTCCAGGTTCGCACGGTCCACCCGGATGGTGACCGCGTCGCCCAGGTTGACGGTGCGCCGCGTCCGCCGGCCGAGGAGACGGTAATTCTCCTCCTCGAACACGTAATAGTCATCTCCGAGGTCCGACAGGCGGACGAACCCGTCTACAAAATGCTCGTTCAACGTCACGAAGAAACCGGTGCGGACAATCCCGCTCACCTTGCCCTCGAACGTTTCACCGACGCGGTCCCGCATGAACTGCACGCGCTTGTAGTCGAGCATCGCCCGCTCGGCGCTCTCGGCGGCCCGCTCGAGCCGGGACGCCTCATCGGCCAGGGTGTGCATGCGATCTTCGAGGCTCTGGAGCCTCCTGCGGCCCATCCCCCGTCGGCCCGCCAATCCGTAGGCTCGGATCAGCCGGTGGACGATCAGGTCCGGATACCGGCGGATGGGCGAGGTGAAGTGCGTGTAGTGCGTGAAGCCGAGACCGAAGTGGCCGAGGTTGGCCGGATCATATCGCGCGAGCTTCATGGCGCGAAGGACGGCCATGTTGACGAAGGCCTCCTCCGCCTTGCCCCGGGCCGCCGCGAGGACCCGCCCGAGCGCCCGGGGATCGCCCGAGGAAAGACCGGGCGTTTGGTGGTGAAGGTTGCGAAGCAAAAGGGCGACCTCTTTCAGCTTGTCGGGATCGGGCGGCTCATGGACGCGGAACATCCCCGGCCGGTCCCCGTCCTCGGCGTCCGGCCGCGACGGGTCCGTTCCGGCCAGCCGCTCGGCCACCGCCCGATTCGCCGCGAGCATGAACTCCTCGATGATCTGCTGGGAGAAGAGCCTGGGCGCGCGCCGGACCCGGGTGACCCGGCCTTCGGCGTCCACCACGACCTCCGGCTCGGGGATGTCCAGGTCGAGGCCCCCCTCTTCCAGCCGCCGCGACCGGAGCTGCCGGGCCAGCCGGGCCATTTCCCGCAGGGCCTTCTCCAGGCCGGGAACCCCCGCAAACCTCTCGGGTGGCGTGACGTCAGGCGGTGGAGCGTCTCCGGGGGGGGGCGCGTCCCCCCCTCCATCCAGAAACGAAGCCACACCGGCGTACGTCAGGCGCGCCCGGCTGTGGATGACTGTCTCGGCCAGCCGGATTCCCGTCCGGCGGCCCTGCCGGTCGTAGTCCAGAAACGCCGTCAGGGTCAGCCGGTCCCGGTCCGGGAGGAGCGAGCAGAGGTTTTCGCTCAGGTCGGGCGGCAGCATCGGGATCGCGATGCCGGGGAAGTAGACGCTCGTCCCGCGGAGCCGGGCCCCCGCGTCCAGGGCGCCCCCTTCGGCCGTGTAGCGGCTGACGTCGGCGATGTGGACGCCGAGACGGCGCACGCCGCCCGGCAGGATCTCCAAGGAGATGGCGTCGTCGAAATCCTTCGCTGTCTCGCCGTCGATCGTGACGGTCAGAAGGGCCCGCAGGTCCTCGCGCTTACGGGCCTCCGTCGCGTCCGGCTCGCGGAGTGACGCCGCCTCCCGAAGCGCCTCTTCGGGGAAATCCGTTCGCAGGCCGAACTCGGCGCAGATCATGTCCACCTCGATCCGGGGATCGTCCGGATGGCCCAGAACCCGGACGATTTTTCCCGTCGCCGCGGGGACCGGCCCCCTCGCCCGGCCCCCTCGCCCGGGGGCGCGGCGCGCCGGGTCGGGGTCGATTTGAAGGACGGCGAGCATGCCCTTGCGGGCGTCCGGGTCGTCCCCGTCCCGGGCGATGTCCGCTCGCTCACCGAATCGGGGGTCCAGGGGAATGAACCAGCGACGGCCCCCGGCGCCGTCGATCCGGCCGACGATCTCGGCGGCCCCCCTTTCTTCGATCCGCACGATCTCGCCTTCCCACTTCCCGCGCATCCCCCGCCTTCTCCGGGCCGTCACCCGGTCGCCGTGCAGGGCGCCGCCCCGGACGCCCGGCGGGATGAAGACGTCCTCGCCTTCGCGGACAAGGGAAGCGCCGTCCGGCGCGGCCTCCCCCTCTCCGGTGGTCTTGGCCGGTGCGGGGACCACGAAGGCGTACCCGTCCGGATGGGCCTGAAGCCTTCCTGTGACGAGATTGAGGGCTTCGGGGGCCGCGTACCGGCTGCCGCGCGCCCGGACCAGAAAACCCTCCCCCGCCAGCCGCTTGACCGTGCGGCGGAAGGCGGGTCGGTCCGCCTCGGGGATCGCGAAGTGACGGATGATCTCCCGCAAGCCGGCCGACTTTGCGGGATGGTCCGCCAGGTAGGCGCGGATGTCTTCGGGGGTCGATTTCATCGCCAATTTCCGTTTCCTACATCCAAAAGCGGGAAGTCTTCTTTCATCCCGCCAATTAGCTGCGGGACAACGATTTACCCCAAAAGAGGGGATCGATTCGGCCTGGGCGCCCTGTGATTTACGGAACCGGCGGATTCAATGCCTCCGCCCCGCTCTCGCCGATGGGCGCCCCCGCTGGGGCGTCGGCGCGCGGGGCGGCTCACACCTGGTAGGTGTTCAGGATTTTCCCGTCGCCCAGCTCGACGCACGTCAGCTTCCCACCGAACACCGCGCCGGTGTCGATGCCGATGGCATAGGGCGGATTCTGGAAAACGTCCGGCAAAGGTGTGTGGCCGAAGACCACCGTCAGGCCCAGGGCGTGCTCGCGGGTGAAGAACTCCTCGCGAATCCACAACAGGTCCCGCCGGCTCTGGTCCTCCAACGCGACGCCGGGGCGGATCCCCGCGTGGACGAACAGGAACCCGTCCTCCCCATGCGTGAGCGCGGTTGTGAACAGGAAATCCAGATGGCCTTCGGGAAAATCTCCGGCTTCGACCTTTCCCAGAGGGTTCAGCGCGTAGGAGATCATCGTCTCCCCGCCGCCGTTCGTGAGATAGGCGTTCCGCATGTACCAGTCCGCGCCGTTCAGGAAGTCTTCCAACATCTCCTCGTGGTTGCCCCGCAGAAATACGCATTTCGGGAACCTCTCCCGGAAAGAGAGCAGGAATTCCACCGTCCCGCGGGAATCCGGCCCGCGATCGATGTAATCCCCGATGAACACGATCCGGTCCTCCGGCTCGAAGGGGACGGTCTCCACGAGACGGGTCAAGTGCGCGATGGAGCCGTGGATGTCGCCGACGGCGTAAAGCTTGGCCATCCGGGCGCTCCAATGAAGGGGGATTTCTGAAAGAGCGGATGAATCCGCGCCCCGGAACGGGATGGGTCGGGTCCCGGACGATCCTCAATCTAAGCCGAACGGAAATCGGTGTAAAGGATTTCGCCCGGGGGAGGCCATCGGCCGCCGGCCGGCCCCGCCCGTGGTAAACTGAAGGGGAGGGCATGATACGATTCCACTGACCCATGGCGTTCGATCAGGGAAGAAGGGGGTTCATCCCGCATGTCCGAGTACAAGGTTTTGGGCCGGGACATCCCGAGGATCGACGGCGCGCCCAAGGCGTCGGGGGACGCCAAGTACACGGCGGATTTCCACTTGCCCGGGACGCTTTGCGGCCGGATCCTCCGGAGCCGCCACCCCCACGCCCGCATCCTGCACATCGACACCTCCAAGGCCGAGCGGCTGCCGGGGGTCAAGGCCGTGAT
>JASLXW010000016.1 GCA_030740135.1 Nitrospinota bacterium | reverse complement strand
GTCTTGTAGAGCAGGCATTCCATTTGAATGGGGGATTCCGCGATGCGCGGCGGTTTGACTTTGACGCTGGGCAGGGTGGTCAATCCCGCCTCTTCGATCTCGGAGACGCCGCGGTCGAAATCCCGCGCCGAGACCAGCATCGCCTCCATCACCTTCTCGGTCACCACGTTGACGACGAATTCGCCGGTCTCGACGATGTTGCGCCGGGTGTCCTTCTCCTGGTCTTCACGGCGGGCGGTCGAGCTCGAGATGATGGGCGGAGAGGTGCAGTGGATCATGAAAAAGCTGAACGGGGCCAGGTTGGCCGTGGCGTCCGCGTCGAGGCTGCTCACCCAGGCGATGGGCCGGGGAAGGACGCATGCCTGGAGGAGCCGGTAAACGTCCTTCCGATCGGAGGTCTTCGGGTCCAGGTCCATTCTTTTCCGTTCCGGATGTTGTCGGTAGGCCGGCCGGGACGCCCGGCCCGCCGATTCACGCGGCGCCGGGTCCTCTGTTAGCCGCCGGCCTCCCGGATCTCGATAGGCATCACGCCATCGAGCCATGTCCGGCTGCACATCCGGGCCAGCGCAAAGAGGTTCTTCGTCACCTGCGCGAAGAGGGTCACCCGGTGAGGGCCGGAAGGCATCCGGAATCCGCACACGCCGTACGCCAGCGCCATCTCCTGCTCCTCGACGTCGTACGTCAGATGGCCGGGCGCGCCGTATGTCATGATGTTCTCGAACGCCTCGACCGGCAGGTCCACCTTCTCCAAGCAGCGTATCATATCTCCCGACCAGGCCACATGGACGGCGTGCCCCCGGATGGGCAGGCGCCGCCGGAACGCCTCGCAGGTCTTCGGCGCGCCCCTGTCGAGGAGGGCCCCCGCGGCCGTGACGCCGTTGAGCTCGATCTCGAAGCGCCGCGCGCCGGGCTCCGGGATGAGGTGGCGCGCCCACTTCTTGTTCCACGCCTCGTCCCAGTCCCTTCGCAACTTTTCCATGTCCGGGCTCATTTGATCTACCTCTGGGCGCCTTGTTGAAGTCGAGTGTCGGGCAAGATGCCCCCCCTCACCCATCTGCCGACACGGCGCTGCGGCTTCGTTCACCCGCCGGCCGGCCGAAGCTCCACGGGCATCACGCCATCGAGTCGGGTCCTGCCGCACATATGTGCCAGCGCAAAGAGGTTCTCCGTCACCTGCCCGAAGACGGTCAGCCGGTGGGGGCCGGAGGGCATCCGGAACCCGCACACGCCGTAGACCAGGGCGATCTCCTGCTCCTCGACGTCGAAGGTGATGTGGCCGGGCGCGCCGTACGTCATGACGTTCTCGAACTCGGCCACCGGAAGGTCCACCTTCTCCACGGAGCGGATCATGTCGCCCGACCAGGCCGCGTTGATGGCGTGCCCGCGGATGGGCAGGTTTTTCCAGAACGCCTCGCAGGTCTTCGGCGCGCCCTTTTCGAGGAGGGATCCCGTGGCCGTGACGCCGTTGAGCTCGATCTCGAAGCGCCGCGCGCCGGGCTCCGGGATGAGGTGGCGCACCCACTTGTTGTTCCACGCCTCGTCCCAATCCTCTTGCAGCTTTTCCATGTCCAGGCTCATGTCTTTGACCTTTCGGCGCCATGATGAATTCGGTTCTGGGCCGGCCGCGGCTCCGAAATGATTCCGTACAGGTCGGGCCGCCGATCTTCCAACAGGCGGAGCTCGAACTCGCCGGGTTTCAGGACGAGGTTCCGGTCGCGCGACGCGTCGGGATCGATGTCGGCGTAGATGATGTCCGCAACGTCGGCCGCCGCCTCGGCCAGGATGTCACCCTCGGGGCCGCAGATCTGGCTGCGGCCGAAAAACCGCGCGCCCCGCTCCTCGCCGCCCCGGTTGGCCGCGATGACGTAGAGGTGGTTCTCCCGGGCGCGGGCGCGGACGACGTAATCCGCGTTCCCCTCCCGGCCGGCGGGCCAGTTCGTGGGCAGAAGGAGCAGGTCCATCCCTTCCAGCATCAGCGCGCGTGCGGGCTCGGGAAAGAAGTTATCGTAGCAGATGAGGATGCCGATGCGCCCGATGGCGGTCTCGACGATATGGAGCGGCCCCGGGCCGGGGTCCACGAAGCGGTCCACGCCCAGGTAGGGGAGGTGGGTCTTCCGGTAAACGTGCAGGACGGCCCCCTGCGGGCCGATGAGGACGGCTGTGTTGTAAAGGTTCTCCTCCTCCCGCTCCAGGAGCCCGGCCACGACGTAGACGTCCGTCTCCCGGGCCTTGGCCGCCAGTGCCTCGGTGCAGGGGCCGGGGACCTCCTCGGCCTGGACCTCCGCCTCTTTCCGGCTGTCGAAGCAATAGCCCGTCAGGCCGCACTCGGGGAGGACGACGAGGCGGGCCCCGCGAGCCGCGCATTCATCGATGAGACGGAGCGACTCGACGAGGTTGGCCCTCCGGTCGGCGAAGACGGGAATCGTCTGGACGGCGGCGCAGGTGATCATTCGTCCATCTCCGTGATTTTCCGGTACAGGAAGATCTGCGGGTTTCTCACGTAGGGTTTCAGATGCGCCCAGCCCCGCCGGTCTTGGAACTCGGGGGTGTCGAGGGCCTTCTCCGAATCGATTTCATAGAGGGCAACGTATTTCGGGCAGGTGTAAGTGGGAGGGGCCGCGCCTTTCTGCGTGGAAATGGGGGCGGCCACAAAGCGCCTTGCCCTCCGGAATCCCGGACAGTCGATGATCTCGGGCAGGTGGACCTCATCGTACCATCGGTTGAACTCTTCTTCATAGGCCGGGTCGATGTCCACCCAGACCTCCATGATCATGCCGCCGTCTGTTTCCGCCATCTGAACGCTTCTCCTTTCCGATCCTTGCCTCCGGGCCGGCGCATTTTATCGCTTTTCGGATTCCCCGGCGACCGGGCGTTTCCGGATGGCCCCGCCCATCCCGGCGGGTGGAGAGAAGATCCCCAGGAACCGAACCGGCTCATCGTGCGGATTGGTGTGCTGGTGGGTCGTGCCTGGCGGGATGAACAGAAGCGATCCGGGGACCAGGCGGTGCGCCTCGCCCTCAGGCGTCACGATGACCTGTTCGCCCTCCAGGAGGTAAAGAATCTCCTCCTCCTCGCGCGAGTGCACGTCGCTCTTCGCGCCCGGCGGCAATTCGGCGTGGCACACCATGACGTTCTTCGCGCCCGTTGCCTCGTCCACCAGGACCTTCGTCAATCGGCCGCCCGGGGCCTCGTATGCGGTCTCGTCCCGGAGGTTCACGACTCTCATGCGGTTTGACTCCTTTGCGGTCGGCCGCTTGATGGATTTACGTTGTGATCGCCTTCTCTTTCACTCTGTTCGAGCGGTGCGCCGCGGGGGTTTCAGCCCCCGTCCGATCGTGGGATCGAAGAACAAACACCCGGGCGGAGGCTACGGGTGACGCGGCCCTCGCCTCCGCGCTGTCCGGCCCCCCGATGGTCAAAGTGGAAAATGCATGGTCTTCCGCTATCCCCGCTCCAGGACGAACACGCAGGCCACCGAGCCGGGGCCGCCCAGGGTGTGGGCCAGGCCGACGCGGGCGTCCCGGACCTGTCGCTTCCCGGCCCGGCCCAGGAGCTGATCGGTGATGTCCCCGACCATCCGGGTCCCGGTGGCCCCGATGGGGTGGCCGCACGACTTCAGGCCCCCGCTGGTGTTGACCGGCAGCTCTCCATCCAAGTCGGCGGCGCCGCCGCTTACGAAGGCGCCGCCTTCGCCCCGGCCGCAGAATCCCAGATCTTCGTAATTCACGATCTCCGTGATCGTGAAGCAGTCGTGGACTTCGGCCACGTCGATCCGCTCCCGGGGGTTGTCGATCCCGGCCTGGGCATAGGCGGCCCGGGCGGCCTCGCGCGTCGAATCGAACCCGAGAAAGTCGTAATCGGAATCGAAGGCCATCGTGAAGTAGCCGGACGCACACGACAGCCCCGTCCCCTGGATGACCACGTGGGGCTTTCCCGAGCGGCGGGCCAGGTCCGTCCGGGTCACAATGACCGCGGCGGCCCCGTCCGTTGTCGGGCAGCAATCCAGAAGGCCCAACGGCTCCGCCACGCGGGGGGCCTGGAGGATCTGCTCGACCGTGATTTCCTTCCGGAAATGGGCTTTGGGGTTGAGCGCGCCATGGCGGTGGTTCTTGACGGCCACGCGGGCCAGGATCTCTTCGTTGATGTCGTACGTCTCGAAATAACGCCGGGCCAGCAGGGCGAAGGCCCCCGGCGCCGTCCGCCCCTTGCAATACAGGGGGTGGCCCTTTTCGACGTGTTGGGCGATGAGGCTGTCCCGGGGCGGGACGTCACGCATCTTCTCCGCGCCCACGGCGAGGGCGACGTCATACTCCCCCGAGGCCACGGCCAGGGCCGCGCCCCGGACGGCCTCCATCCCGGTCGTGCAGAAGTTGGACACCCGGGTGACGGGAATGGGATAGAGATTCAGGGCCTCGGCCAGGGTGGACCCGGAGACGCCCTCGTACCCCCACGCGTAGGGAAGGTAGGTGCCCAGCCACGCGGCCTGTACGTCCCGGCCTTCAATCCCCGCGTCCGCGAATGCCTCCCGGCACGCCTCGGCCAGCATGTCCGTGTAGCCCTGCCGGAAGTTCTCGCCGAAACGGGTTTTCCCGACGCCGACAATGGCGACGTTGCCGGAGACTCCCATGACCCGATCTCCCTTCAGTCCGTGGCGTCCATCCGGCGCGGGTCACCGCAACACGGGACGCATCTTCCAGAAATAGTTGTGGAAGCCATCGCCCGCGTGCAGCCGGCGGAAGCAAAGCTCCACTTCCATCCCAACGGAGACCTCATCGGGCGCACAATCCACGAGCTGCCCATAAAACCTCCCTCCGCCGTCCAGGTCGGCGCTGGCCATCACGACGGGCGGATCGGGCGTCGGCGCCAAGTGATCCACAGTATACGTAAAGACGCGGCCCCGGCGGGAGAGCTTGAATTCCTCGAATTCGTCCGCGGCGCCGCATGCCCTGCACACCTTCCGGGGCGGGAATTGAACGGCCTCACACCGCCGGCACTTCTCCCCGTAAAGCCTGAGATTCGCCTTTTCCTCCCGGTGCAGGACGGCGGGGGAGGAATAGGGGGCGAGGGCGGCGTCCTCCCTGAGCAGGTTTCGGAACCGGAGGTACCTCCCGTAATGCTCCAGCGGACGGCCGGTTTCGCTCTCCCGCTTCCAGGATTCTTTCCCCCCGAGTGAGCCCACGCGTTCCGTCGCGCGAAACAGAACGGCGTCGCAGCCGCTTCCGTAGATGAGGAGCAGGACCCTTTGACCCGCCGTGAGCCGGTCCGCCTCGGCGGCGAGGGCGAGGATCGGCGCCGCCGTCCCCGCGTCTCCCAGGACTGAAGCCGGCGGCCTTTGCGGATACACCCGATTTTCAAACCCCAGTTTCCGGGCCAGGGAACGGAGGGTGCGGGTGTCGGGGACGCAGAGCAGGACCCGGTCCACGTCCGCCTTGTCCAGCCCGGCGGCTTGCAGGACGCCGCCCGCGGCCTCGACGCCGAGCGCCTCATACCCCTCTTCCTGGACGAACTTGGCGTCTCCCCGGCGAATGTACGGGTCGGTCTCCGTGCGCCACGCGTCGTAGAAATCCTCGTTCACCGTGTGGGCGCCCTCGATGACGAAGGCCGCGTCTTCCGATCCCAAAAGAAGCGCCCCGGCGGCATCGGCCAGAGAGATTTCGTCGGTGGAGCCGGGCGCCGCGGGCCGGAGGTCGGCGGCGCCGATGGCGACAAGGCGGGCGGAGCCGCTCTCCAGGGCGTCGCAAGCCGCGCGCAGGGCCGGGACGAAAGAGCGGAGGGATCCCTGGAAGTCGGACGCATAGACGTCCCTCCGCGCGTCCAGAACGGTCGCGAGAAATCCGGCCGCTGATTTTTCCCGGTAGGGGGGGGTCGTCGTGGCAAAGAAGAGGCCGTCCAGGCCCCGTGGGTCCCGGCCCTGCATGACGGACGCGAGGGCCTCGTGGGCCATCGTCAGGCTGTCTTCATCATGGTTGGCCACGGGCCGCCCGAGGTTTGGCCCGCGCTCCCCCCAAGCCGCGGAGAGGGCGGACGAGCTCAGCCGGTAGCGGGGGATGTAGGCCCCCAAGGACAGGATGCCTGGCATGTGCGTCCCGGTTCCGGACGGGGATTCAACGGGGCATATGCGAAAGGCCCGCGGCGGAGGGAGTGAGCGCGACGTGGCGGCGGATCAAGAGTTGGCGCCCGCTCCCCTTTCCCGTATTTCGAAACGTTAATCGAGCTTGATGGAGCCCATTTTGGGCACGCTCGTGTCCCAGAACTTCCAGCGTTTCGGCTGGACCGTGATGCGGACGCGCTCTTTTTGCCCCGGCACCCCCTTGAGATACCCCTCCACGGCCCCTTGGCCCAGGTAATGGACGATCGAAGGGGTGAAGTACTCATGGTCCTTGCCCTTTGGTTCGGACACCTCCGCGGTTCCTTCTGCCGTCACGCCTTTGTAGGGCGGTTTCTGGTCGTCCACCACGATGGAAATGGCCGGGTTTCGCTTGAGGTTTTTCACCGTGAGCGATTCGGCGCCGGTGCTGATCTCGAACGTTCCGTCGCCCGGGTTGAATTTGTACCAGAGCGGGACGCAGTGGGGGGTGCCGTTCTTGTTGGTCGAGGCGACTCGGGCCATCATGGGCTGGGTCAGGAAGTCATCCATGTCCGTCGGTCGTTCTGCCATTGCTAATCTCCTTCTGAGGCCGATAGCCGGCCGAGAAATTGATTGAGCCCCAATCATACTCGCTCTAGTGGGTTGTAACCAGCGATCTCCGGGAAATCTTCCCGGTCCGGGTCATTCCGGCTGTTTGAGAGGGCGCGGGGGAAACGGGGGACCGGCGATTTCACGCCCAGTCGGGCGGATCGGGGGGAAGGCCGTACCAGACCTCCTGGAAATTGCCCAAGAAGGCGATGACGCTGGGAATCAGGAAAAAAGGTGAGAGCCACCAAGCCAACGGCAACGGCAGGAACGCCGCGATGATGAAGATCAGGCCCTCGCCCAAGCGTTTGTGGCGGAGTTGGTGCAGTCCGGGCACCAGAAACGGGAGCCATTTCTCGCGCGTGGTCCGGCCCATCGGCGTTCGGTTCACGGACCTTCCCGCGCGGAGGATGGAAGCGGCGGTAGCCCCAGGGTTTGATGGACCTTTTGCAGGTCTTCCCAGACGACGCGCTTTTGGGATTGGTTGCGCAGGAGGTAGGCCGGGTGGAAGGTGGGCATGACGGGGATTCCGTGGTACTCGTGAAAGTTCCCCCGGATGCGGGAGATTCGTTCCTCCGTCTGAAGAAGCGTCTGGGCGGCGAATTTCCCCATCGCCAGGATCACCTTGGGGCGGAGCGACTTGAGCTGGCGGATCAGGAAGGGCTCGCAGGTTTCCACCTCATCGGGCGTCGGGTTCCGGTTCTCCGGCGGCCGGCACTTGATGACGTTGCAGATGTAGATGTCCTCCCGGGACAGTCCGATGGCCTCCAGCATCCGGTTGAGCAGTTGGCCGGACCGCCCCACGAACGGCTCGGCCTGGATGTCTTCGTCCCGCCCCGGCGCCTCGCCCACGATGACTAGGTCGGCGTTGGGGCTCCCGACGCCGAAGACGATGTTCTTCCTCCCCTCGCAGAGGTTGCAACGGGTGCACTCGCCCAGGTCCGACCGGATCTCCTCCAGCGTCTCGACCGCCTTGAATGGGCCCATCTCTTCCATCGCTCCCGGTTGAGTCGCGGGGGATTCCGTTCGGGTCGCCCGGGAATCCGGGGGGGAGGCCGGCAGGGCGTCAAGCAGCGCCGGGTCCATCTCGACCTCTGAAATCCCGTCGGCCACCTCGTATTCCAGGTGGGTTTTCAGGCTGTGGATGGCATCGCCCAGCAATCTCCGGGGGTCTTCGGTCAACGTTTCCGTCCACCCAGGCTGCGGACATTGCCGGTCTCTTTGCCCAGCAAATCCCGAACCTGGTCCAGGATGACTTCGGCCAGGGCGGGTTTGGTCAAGCGCCCGGTCTCGCGCGTTCTCTCCGTCCGATCGATGAGGAGGGCCGAGGAGACGTCCGAACCCATCGCCCCCCCGTCCTCCCCGACGGCGTTGGCCACGATAAGGTCCAGGTTCTTCTTTTCCAGCTTGGCCTTCGCGTTTGCCGCCAGGTCTTCGGTTTCGGCCGCGAACCCGACCAGGAGGGGCCTGCCGGGTTTCCCGCCGATCTCGTCCAGGATGTCCGTCGTGCGCTCGAGGATGAGCGTCACCTCGCCGTCGGCTTTCTTGAATTTATCCTCTTGGGTCCGGCGGGGGCGGTAGTCCGCAACGGCGGCGGCCTTGATCAAAACGTCCGTTCCGGGCAGGGCGTCCAGGACGGCGCGCCGCATGTCCTCGGCGGATTCGACCCGGACGATTTCCACGCCGGGCGGGGCGTCCAGGGCGGCCGGGCCGCTGACGAGCATGACCTCGGCCCCCCGCCGCCGGGCTACGCCGGCCAGGGCGAAACCCATCTTGCCGCTGGAGCGGTTGGACAAAAAACGGATCGCGTCCCACTTCTCCCGGGTGGGGCCGGCCGTGATCAGGACCTTCCTGCCCGTAAGGTCGCCCGAGCGGACGAGCAGGGCGGAAGCGGCCTCGACGATTGTCTCCGGCGCGGCCAGCCGGCCGGGACCTTCCCCTTCAAGGGAAGAGGCCAGGGGGCCGGTCTCGGGAGAGACGATTGTGACGCCGCGCTCGGCCAGGGTCTTCAGGTTGTCCTGTACGACGGGGTGCCGGAGCATCGTTGGGTTCATCGCGGGGGCGATCAGGACCGGACAGGGCGCCGCCAGGAGCGCCGTTGTGAGGAAATCGTCGGCGACCCCCCAGGCGTACTTTCCCAGGAAGTTGGCCGTGGCGGGCGCGACGATGACCAAGTCCGCCGCCGGTTGCCGGTCTTCCCGGCCCTGGGTCACCCAGAGGTGATCGAGGGGCTCCGGAGGCGGTTCGGCGTCGGTCAGGACCGGTTGGTCCGACAAGGTGTGAAAGGTGAGCGGGTCGACGAACTCGGCGGCGGTTCGGGTCATGATGACCTGGACCCGCGCTCCGTTCTTGACGAGCAGGCGAAGGATCTCGGCCGCCTTGTACGCGGCGATTCCGCCCGTCACGCCGAGGACAATTCGAATCCCTGAAAAGCGGTCTTTGGCTTCGACCATCGGGCGCCGTCCCTAAGTGGAAAGGCCGTCGGGCGCCGGGCGGACCCGACAACGCTCGGCTGTGATGATGGCCTTCAGATCTCCGACGGCCCTGTCGAATTCGTCGTTCACAATCGCGTAATCGTACTCATCGATCCAGTCCATCTCGATTTGGGCCTCGGAGAGCCGTTTTTCGACGGTTTTCTCGGGGTCCGAAACCCGATCCCTGAGCCGCTGTTCGAGGATTTCCAGGGAGGGCGGCTGGATGAAGATGGTGATGGCTTCCGGATACGCGCGGCGGATGCTGCGCGCCCCCTGGATCTCGATGGCCAAAATGGTGTCCACGCCCCCGGCGCGATTGCGCTCAATGGGCTCTTTCGGGGTGCCGTAGAGGTTGCCGTACACCTCGGCCCATTCCACAAAGCGCCCTTCCCGGACCCCGCGCTCGAACTCGGAACGCTCCATGAATATGTAATCGACTTCATTCTTCTCACCGGGCCGGACCGGACGCGTGGTGCATGAGACCGAGCGTTCAAGACCGGGCAGCTCTTGCAGGACCCTCGTGACGAGTGTGGTTTTCCCTCCGCCGGAGGGAGAAGACACCACGAACACCAACCCCTGTCTCTCTCCATCCCTCAATCGTTCGTGGCCTTTCGTGCAGGAGAAGCATCTCGGATCTTGGAGCGTGCGCCCGTCCCGGCGAATCCGCCGGGTGGTCCCGGTCCCGGCCGGCTTCGGCCCCCACCTTCGAGATTCACGGCCGGGTTCCGCGTCCTCTCGGGTCACTCCAGATTTTGCACCTGTTCCCGTATCTTTTCCAACTCTCCCTTTAATTCGATGACCAGGGCGGACACGCTCGTGTCCAGAGACTTGGAGCCGACCGTGTTGACCTCGCGGTGCATCTCCTGCAGGAGGAAGTCCAGCTTCCGGCCGGCGGGACTCCCCTTGTCCAATTGGTCCCGGAACTGGCCGATGTGGCTCTCGAGGCGGGTGATTTCCTCAGAGGTGTCGCTTCTTTGGGTGAGGAGGATGATTTCCTGCTCCAACCGGCCGGAATCGGGTTGGATGTCCGCGTTCAGCAGGTCGGCGAGACGGGTGCGCAAGCGCTCTCTGTACTGATCCACCGTCGCCGGGACCGTCTCCCGGAGCCGGTCCAACAGGTCCGAGACCGTTTCCAGCCGGTTGGCGATGTCCTGCCCGAGCGCCTGGCCCTCTTTGCGGCGCATGTCCTCGAGGTTTCCCAGGGCTTCGTCCAGGGCGGTCTCGACGAATGTCGAGGCGATTTCGGGTCCGCCTCCGTTGTCCTCCACAAAGAAGATTTCCCGCATCCCCGCGAGGGTTTCAAGGGTGACTTCGCCCGGCAGGTTCAATTCCCGCTTCAGGGAGTTCAACCCTTCGAGGTATTGCTCCGCCGCGGCCCGGTCCAATCGGATCTCCCGCGAATCCAGCGCGTCTCCGGAAACCGCTATGTACACGTCGAATTTCCCCCGCTCGAAGCGGTTGCGGACGGATTCCCGGATGAGCGGTTCGACGGAGCCGAGGCTCCGGGCGGTCTTGACGGAAATCTCGAAATGACGATGGTTGACTGATCGGACCTCGACGGTGATCGTCTGCCCCTCGTATTCGGCCAACCCCTTCCCCCAACCCGTCATGCTGCGCCACATAGATGTTCTCCACCCGGCCACGGAACTGTTTTGAGCCACTTAACGGTTTAAAAACAAATACATATCAGGAGTTTTTCCGGCTGTCAATTGCAAAAATGGCGTTGAACCGGGTATCTTCTACAGTTATATTCGGTATGAAAGGAGATTTCCGTATATGGATTCATTTGCATTGAAGGCGATCGCCGCGGAGTTGGACGCGAATTTGCGCGGCGGCATCGTGGACAAAATCCATCAACCCCAAAAATCGATGGTCTTTTTGGATATCCATCCTCCCGTCCGCTCCAACCAGTCCCCGGCGGAAGTGCTGGACTCTCTTCCCTGGCCCTCGGGGAAGAAAATCTTTCGGCTCCTGATCTCTGTCGATGCCGGTCTGCCGAGGGCGCATCTGACCGGGTCGGAATTCGAAAACCCGAAGACGGCGCTCTCCTTTTGCATGCTTCTCCGCAAGCATTTGACCGGCGCGCGGATTGTGACCGTCGCTCTCCGGGGGATAGAGCGAATCCTGAATTTGACTCTGGAAAATCGGGATCCGGTTGGGCGGATCCTGCGCTATACACTGGTGGCCGAGATCATGGGACGGCATAGCAACTTGTTTCTGGTGGACTCCAGAACCGGGATCATTCTGGACGCCCTCAAGGCCGTGCCGCCCGGACGAAGCGCGGCTCGTCCGATTCAACGGAACAACCCCTACGTTCCTCCGCCCGCGCAAGAGAAGGAGGATCCGCTGCTCGTCGAAGAGGAAGCGTTGCTCGAGCTCGCCGCGCGCGCCGGCCGGCCGCGGAAGAACGAGAAGGTTTCGGCCAAGTGGCTGGTGAGCACGTTTGCGGGAATCAGCCCGGACGTGGCCGCATGGGTGGCGGACAGGGCGAAGGAGTCCGGGTTGTGGGACGCCTTTCGCGAGACCCGGGACCGGTTCCGCGAGGAGCGATTCTCTCCCGGCATCCTGACGGTCAATGAAGCCGATGAAGGAAGCCTTTGGGTGCTGCCCGTTCCGGCCGGCAAGCGGTTTCTCTCCTTCCCGAGCGCGAATGCCGCCGCCGACGCGCTCTACGGCCGCTCGTGGGATGCACGGCGGTTGGGGGTCAGGCAAAGCGCGGTGCAGAAGGAATTGAACAACGCGCTGAAGCGAAAGCGGCGGACCGCCGATCAGATACGGAAGGATCTCGGCCGCGCGCGGGAGGCGGATGAGCAGCAGCGGAGGGGACAGATTCTCCTGGAGAATCTGGGTTCCATCCCGAAGGGGGCCGAGTCGATTCGCTTGCGGGATCCACACACCGCCGAAGAGGTGGACATCCCCCTGGACGTGAAGCTGAGTCCGACGCGGAACGCTGAGCGGTGTTTTTCCCGCGCGAAGAAGCTCCGCAGAATGTCGGACTTGGGCTCAAAACGCCTGAAGGAGACGGAAGGGCAGATTCAGAAGTTGGAGGCGCTGGCCAAAGAGGCGCAAGCATCGACGAAACCGGAGACCCTGGAGAAGATCGAAAAGAGGATGCTCGCTCTCTCGCCGCCGAAAAGGGTCCAGGCTTCTCCCGTGGAACAGGCCGCGGCCAGGGACGGCGCGAATGGGCGCAAGAAACCCGTAGCCGCCCGGGCCCCCGGCCGGGGTTCGGCCGGAAAGGGAAAAAAGCCGGCCGTGAAGAAAGAATCCGTTCCTCCCGACGGCAAGGGGCGGAGAAGGCAGACGGGAGGGAAGGGGAAAGACACAAAGGGCAAGGCCGCCGATGCGGGCCCCGGGGTTTCGAACTCGACGGAGAACCTTCAACCGCAACCCGCCCCCTCGCAAAAGACTTCGAAAAGAAGACAATCGAGCGACCATCGAAGCTTCGCCCTGGAAGGAGGGTGGGAAGTCCTGGTGGGCAAGCACGACCGGGGGAATGACCGCCTTCTCCGCCGGGTGGCCGGCGGGGAGGATGTCTGGCTGCACGCCCAGGGGGTTCCCGGCTCGCATGTGATCATCCACCATTCGGAGCGGGGGAAAGAAGTCCCCCTGTGGGTTGTGGAGGCCGCCGCCAAGCTGGCCGCTTATTACAGTAAGGGAAAGGAATCGTCCAAGGTGTCGGTGGATTACATCGCGGTCAAGCATCTCCGCCGCATCAAAGGGGGGAGGGCCGGCCAAGTCACCTTTACCGGTCAAAGCACGATATCGGTCTCCCCTGAATCCCCCGAAGGATTGTTGGGTTCGTCCGCCAATTCGTCACGAGATCGGGAGGCCGAAGAAGAGGCCGTCTGATCGTCCAGCCGTAAAATCGACGCCTGCATGCGGGACCGGATGGTCGGGATCCGCGGAGGGATGCCCGAGTGTTTATGTCCGCTCCGTTTCTTGCTCTCGTGACAGCTTTTTGCATCGGAACAGCGGATTTTTCGACGCACTATCCCTTACGGCACGTTAAGGCGCTGCCGGGGGCTTTTTTCGGGCTCTGCTTTCAAATGGTCACCGCCCTGCTGATTCTCCTGGCCATAGGCGGCCAATGGGGGATTTCGGACTGGCGGGGTCCCGTGTATTTCTTTTTGGCGGGGATTCTCCACCCCGGCGCTTTTTACGTCCTTCTGCTCATATCGGTGGATCGTCTCGGGCCGGCCAGGGCCATCACCCTCAAGGGGACCTCCCCCTTATGGGGCGTCGCGATTGCCATGATCTTTCTCGGAGAACGGCCGAACCTCTCGATCTATCTCGGGCTTTTCCTGGTCGCCTTCGGGGTGATGTACCTGTCCTCGGAAAAGGGGGGACGGGTCTCCTTGAGCCGGAATCTGGCCTGGCCGCTGATCGCGGCGTTCTTCTCGGGACTGGCCCCCAACTTGGCCAAGACGGCGTTGCGCTACATTGACAGCCCTTTCCTGGGTGTGGTGTTCGCCGTGGCGGGGGGGTTGGCGACCCTCTTGGTCTCCAATACGCTGATGAGCGGACGCCATGAGGGAAAGTTCTGGATGTGGGCCTATCCTTGGAAGCGCGTTGTTTTGTTCGCTCCGTTGGGAGTGCTGGCCGGGGTTGGATTTATGACATACTATTCCGCGCTCAAGGTCGGGACGGTGGCGGTGGTGATTCCGCTTGTTCAGACGGCGCCCTTTTTCGCCATCGTCCTCTCCCGGCTTTTGATTCAGAGGCATGAAGGGGTCAACGTCCGGCTGGTGGCCTCGGCGGCGGCGGTGGTGTTGGGCGCGTTCTTGATTACGACGGGTCGCGGTTGAGTCCGAGGACCCAGCCGCTTCTCTCCCGGAACAACCTTCATCCATCTCTATCCCCGGCGTTGATCCAAAAACCGGATCGGCCCGACTCGCGGCTGGTTCCGGCCGCGGCCTTTTGACGGAAACGCGCGTTATGGAAGCCCCCCTTTTCGCTTTGTTGACGGCATTCTGCATTGGCTCAGCCGATTTTTCGTCTCACTATGGATTGCGGCATCTGAAGCCGATGCAAGGGGGGTTTTTCATGGTCTGCATTCAATTGGTCACTATCCTTGCGGCCATTCTGCTCTTCAGGGATTGGACCGTCCCGGATTGGCGGGGTCCGGTTTATTACATTCTGGCCGGAGTTTTTCATCCGGGTTTGTTCTTCTATGTCCTTCTCAACGCCGTTGAACGCAACGGCCCCGCCCGGACCGTCACGTTCAAGGCGACCGCCCCGTTATTCGGTGTGGCCATCGCGTTTCTGGTCCTGGGCGAACGACCCACCCTGGCGGTCTATGTCGGGCTTTTTCTCGTGGTGGGCGGTGTGATGCGCCTGTCGTCGGGAGGCGGAGGATTGATGGTCAGGGGGCGAGGAATCTTTTATCTTTTGGCCGCGGCCTTCATCGGCGGATTGATGCCCAACCTGGCGAAGTTCGGCCTCAAATACCTAGATGATCCGGTCATGGGCCCTTTTTTTGCCGTCATTGGAGGGATCCTGACGCTTTTCATCGGGAACACGATCCTCGCCCGAAGGACCGGAGGAGCATGGTTTCGGACAACCTCCCTCAAGGGGGTGCTCTTATTCCTTCCGATGGGTGTTCTGGGCGGGATGGGCTGGATCTTCTACTACACCGCGCTGACGCACGGATCGGTCTCCCAGGTCCTGCCGCTGGTCCAGTTGGCCCCGTTTTTCGCCATTCTCTATTCCCGGTTGCTCATCCAGGAGCAGGAGCGGGTCAACCTTCGGCTGATCTTCTCGGCGGCGGCCATCGTCTTGGGCGCGGTTTTGATTACAATGGGACGCGCGTAACCCGCACGGGTGGGGTGAGGTCCGCGATTTTTCAGGAGGAGGGGCGATTCCATGAGCCTCCGGCTGGCCGTTGTCCAACCCTTGGCTCATCCGCCGCCCGAGGATGAGAGGAACGTGGCCGAGGCCGTCCGCCACGTCGAGGCGGCGGCGGCGCAGGGGGCCGAGTTCGTTGTCTTCCCCGAGTCCTACCCGGGGCCGTGGCGCATGCCGGCCGCTTTCGATCCGACCGACGCGCTGGTGGAAGCGGCCGAGCGATGCGGCGTCTACGTGCAGTTCGGCACGCTCGAGCCCATCGGCGATTCTCCCCGCGAGGCGCATAACCTTGTCCTGCTCGCCCGGCCGGGCGGCGGCCCGCCCGGAAAATACCGCCGCACCCACCCGCCGGGACCTGGATCTACACCGGCGGCCGTTACTGGGACTTCCACTACGTCCCCGGCGATGAGTACCCCGTCTTCGAGACCGAGCGCGGCCAGGTGGGATTGGCCATGTGCAGCGAGGTGTACATGCCCGAGGTGACGCGCGCGCTCGCGCTGCGGGGGGCGGAGATGATCTTCCTGCCCGCCGGCGTGGACAAGCTGGCGCTTTGGGCGACTTGGCGAAACCTGATCTGATCCCGCGCCATCGAGAACTTGGCCGTCGTCGTGACGACGCGGAACCCGTTCGGCTCGGAGGAAAAGGGCCTGGCGATGGTCGCGACGCCCGAGGAGGTTGTTTTTGAGACCACCAAAGCCGGGTTGTTCATCGTTGAGGTGGGTTTGGAAAGGGTCCGCGATCTGAGAAGTCAGCGCGACGAGGTGGACTCCGCGTCCCGAAACGCCGCGAAGGCCGGCGTCCTCACGCAGTGGCAACGCCCCGAGATGTACGATAAATTCTTTCCGCGACGATCGCCCCTTCGGGCCGATGCGATCCCTTCCAGCGATGGTCCCGCCGGCGCTTTCGATAGGAGATCCATGTACGCTGTCGCCTTTGCCCTTTTGGGCGCCGTCCTCGTCGGTGTGGGAGAGTTCTCCGCGCACTTCGGCCTGCGCCACGTCAGGCCCCTTTTCGGGGTTTTCCTGGGCTCCTGTTATCAAGTGCTGACGCTGCTCGTGGTCCTCGCGATCCGGGGGACGTGGGACCCGGGGGACTGGCGGGGGGCCGCGTTGTTCTTCCTGGTCGGGATCTTCCACCCGGGAGCGTATTTCGTCGCGCTTCTGAACGCCATCGACCGCCTGGGGCCCGCCCGGGCGATCACCGTCCGGGCGACCTCTCCTGTTTTCGCGGTCGCGTTGGCGGTCCTTTTCCTTGCGGAGAGGCCCAGCGTCCTGGTTTGCCTGGGGTTGCCGATGATCGTGGGGGCGGTGATGTTCCTCACGAAAGGGGGAGGGGGAAAGGGCGGGCGGGTCCGCCGCGCGGACTGGCTCTTCGCCGTGTCGGCGGCGTTTTTCTCCGGGCTTGCCCCTGTCTTGATCAAGGCGGCGCTGCGCTACGGCGGCGATCCCGTTTTGGGCGTCCTTTTCACCATGATGGGCGGGCTGACGTCCATCGTCATCGCCAATTCGGTCCTGGAGGGGAAGACGGCCGGGCCTTTTTGGGTGCGGAGGATCCCGGCCCGGGCCGTTCTGCTGTTCCTGCCCTTGGGCGTCCTGACGGGATTGGCCTTCATCACCGTTTTTCTCGCGCTGTCATTGGGGACTGTGTCCGTGGTCATGCCGCTGCTTCAATCGTCGCCGCTGATCGCGATCTTGATGTCCCGGACCTTTCTCCGGTCCGAGGAGCGGGTCGATTTCCGTCTCATCCTGTGCGCGGCGGCGGTTGTCCTGGGGGCGGCGCTGGTGACGCTGGGGCGCGCATGAGATCCGAGACGCGGACGGGCCGCCTTCCGTATTTCGTCCGGGGGGACCTGGACGGTTTCTTCGGTCTCCTCATCGACAACCTGGTCAACCTGATGCTCATCGTGAGCCTGTGCACAGGCTTGCTCGGGATGCCGGCGGCCCTGGTGTTCGGCCGCATCCTGCCGGGGGCGGCGGTCTCGATTCTGCTGGGGAACGTGTTTTACGCGTGGCAGGCCCGCCGCCTCGCGCGGCGGCTGGGCCGGGACGATCTGACCGCGCTTCCTTACGGCATCAACACGGTTACGCTGTTCGCTTTCATCTTCTTCGTGATGCTCCCGGTCTACCGGGCGAGCGGGGACCCGGACCTGGCCTGGCGGGTGGGGATGCTGGCCTGTTTCATCAGCGGGGTGGTCGAGCTTCTCGGGGCCTTCGTCGGCGGTTGGATTCGGAAGGTGACGCCCCGGGCGGCCCTGCTTTCCACCCTGGCGGGGATCGCCATGACGTTCCTGGCTGTGGAGTTCTCTTTCAAGATTTTCGAATCCCCCCTGGTGGCGATGGTTCCGCTGGCCATCCTCCTCCTCCAGTACCTTTCCCGCGTTGTTCTCCCCTGGCGGCTTCCGGCGGGACTCTGGGCGGTTCTGGCGGGGACCGCGCTGGCCTGGTCGCTCGGGCAGGCCGGGGGGGGAGGGGGGGGGGAGGGCGCCGCCGTCGCGGCGGGGTTCTACGCGCCGGTACCGACGCTCGGCGCTGTCCTCTCGGTCTTCAGCAGCGAGACCCTTCTGCCCCACCTGGCCATCACGGTCCCCATGGGGGTGATGAGCGTCATCGGCTCGCTGATGAACATCGAGAGCGCCGAGGCCGCTGGCGATTCCTACGACACCCGATCCTCCTTGGCGGTCAGCGGGATCGGCAGCGTCGCGGGGTCTCTGCTCGGAAGCTGTTTTCCCACGACGGTTTATATCGGCCATCCCGGCTGGAAGACGATGGGGGCGCGGACGGGCTATTCGACGTTGAACGGCGTCGTCATCGCGGTGTTGTGCCTGACCGGGACGGTGGGGTGGGGTTTCCGCGTGGTCCCGCTGGAGGCCGCCATCGGCATCCTCGTCTGGATCGGCGTGGCCATCGTCGCCCAGGCGTTCCAGTCCGTTCCCGGCCGACACGCCCCGGCGGTCGCGATGGGGTTGTTTCCATCCCTGGCGGCTTGGGGGGTGCTCATCGTCCAGGGGACGTTGGGGTTGGCGGGGACGTCCCTTGCGGCTCTGGGCCATAAGGCGTTCGGCGGCTCGCTCGCCCTGCGGGGGATGATCGTTCTGGAGCGGGGGTTCCTGTTCAGCGCGATGATCCTCTCGGCCATGTCGGTGTTTTTGATCGAGCGGCGGTTCCTGACGGCCGCCGGGTGGGCGATTTGCGCGGCCGTCCTGTCCTTCTTTGGCGTGATTCACGCCTTCGAGGTCACGGCCGCCGGCGTCGTCTCCAAGTTCGGCTTCGCCGCCGCCCCGCGCGTCGCGGCCGGTTACCTCCTGATGGCCGCCCTGTTCGCGGGGATTGGGGTGTGGAAGAGGGGGGATGACTCTCGTTTGGATGATTCCTGACCTGGGTTTTTCACCGGACCAAATGCCCGAACGGGGCAGGTCGAGTGAACCGGTTATATATCGACGATTTGCCCAACGGTCGGGTGTTGACCAACCGCCAACATTCTGTTCCCCAGGGGCGTGTGACGGGCCGGTACAGAGCCCGGCCCCTACGAGAAAAATCGCCGTGTGGCGTAAGGTTTTTCCCCGTATCCGCCCGGAAAAACGGTCGTTGCGCGTATCCGCTACACTCCGCCGAACATGGCGACGGGTGCGATACCTGCACCAAGCGGAGCACGAGACCATCGGTTGGTGAGAAATCCCCGCTAGGGTGAAGATCGCATTCTCAAGGGCTCCTGAATTTTCAACCCGTTGATTTCATAGCGATTCCACCTTTGGGTTTGGATCGTACTTTTACATTGTGCGCGGCCCCTGACCTGCCCCCCTGAAACCGGTGCAGTTTGAGGGTTAGGATTTTCGTACAGCTTTCGGACTGGATTGGCCTAGAAAGGGGGCAGTGATGAGTCG
>JASLXW010000169.1 GCA_030740135.1 Nitrospinota bacterium | reverse complement strand
CCTTCCCCACGATCGTGTATTCGCTCAATCCTCCGCCTCCGGAAAACAATGTGTTCCGCCGATCCCGCCCTCGGAGACCCATTCGGCCCGGGAGGCCGTCGGAGTCGCCACGAAGTGCAGGCCGGGCATCCCGACGCGGCCGGATCGGGGTCCCCCGATGACGATCCGAACCGGTTTCATTATAGGCCAACGACGAGCCGGAGTTCTTCGGGCGGAAGAGCGGTATGAATCCGCCCGGCATTTCGATTATGATGTGCGTAATCTTTCGGAGTCGAGCTTATCGGGCGGGGGAGGCGGCGCTGTCGGAGGCGCGGACCTGGGCGCGGGATGAGCTATTGTCGGGGAACATCCGCCGGTGCACGGGCTATCACTAGATCGTAGACGCCCGGGAGAAGGCGGCCGGCCTCCTCTATCCGAAATGAGAGGTCCCTCATGAGCGCAGGCCCGCTTTTGAATCCCCGCTTCTTCGGTGCGCGCGTTCCGCGGATCGAGGACAAGCGGCTGCTGACCGGGAACGGCCGGTACGTAGACGATCTGCCCGATTCCGGCGCCCTGAACGCGGCCTTCCTCCGGTCTCCCTACGCCCATGCCCGGATCGAATCCGTCGATGTCTCGGGGGCCTTGAAGGCCGGGGCCGCGGCCGCGTTCACCGCCGAAGACCTGGGGGCGGCGTGGAAGGAATACCCCGTCCCCGTTCCCCATCCCGCGCTCAGGCCGCATAACACCGTCCCCTTGGCGAAGGGCAAGACGCGGTACATGGGCGAGCCCGTCGCCGTTGTTCTGGCGGAGAGCCGGGCGCGGGCCGAGGACGCCCTCGAAGGCATTCGGGCGTCCTACGAGATCCTCGAGGCGACGGCCCATCCCGCCGACGCCTTGAAGGAAGGCGCGCCCCTGGTTCATGACGACCTGGGCGACAACCTGGCGGCCCGCCTCGAAGTCAACATCGGAGACGCGGAGAAAGCGCTGGCCGGGGCGCCGCGCCGGGAGACGATCTGTCTGAAGATGCAGCGCGGGGGGTCCGGGGCCATGGAGACCCGGGGTCATCTGGCCGCGTACGATCCCAAGTTCGACCGCCTGACCCTCTACGCCTCGACGCAGACTCCTCACCTGATGCGCAAAGACCTGGCCTACATGCTGGACCGGCCGGAAAGCGCAATCGACGTCATCGCCCCGGACGTGGGGGGCGGATTCGGCCCGAAGGCCTATGCCTATCCCGAGGACGCCGTGATTTCCTGGGCGGCCATCCGGCTGGGCGGGACCGTCAAGTGGATCGAGGACCGCCTGGAACATATCCAGACGACCGTTCAAGAGCGCGAGCAGATCCATGAGTTGGAGGTCGGGTTCGACGATGAGGGCCGCATCCGGGCCTTGCGGGATCGCGGTATCTGCGACTTGGGGGCCTATCTGCCCTGGAGCATCGTTGTCCCGTTGCTCTCTCTCACGTGCATTCCCGGCCCGTACAAGATTCGCAATTTTTCGGGGGTGTTGGAAGTCGCTTACACCCACCGGGTCCCCGTGGCCCCCGTCCGCGGGGCCGGCCGCATCCAGGCCGCCTTCATCATGGAGCGGGTGATCGACCACGTCGCCCACACCCTAGGCCTGGACCCCGCCGCGGTCCGCCGGCGGAACTATGTTCAGCCCGAGGACATGCCCTACGAAGTGGGACTCCGCGCGCGGGACGGAAGCATGATGACGTACGACAGCGGGGACTATCCCAAGCTGCTGGACCAGGCCCTGGAAGCCGCGGGGTATGAGGAATTCAAAAGGGGGGCGCGCCGCCCGGGGGAAGAGGGGGATCCGGACAGTGGCCGGCTCGTCGGCATCGGCATCGGCTGCAACGTCGAGGGGACCGGCTTCGGCCCCTTCGAGGGGGCGGTGATCCGCGTGGAGCCTTCCGGGCGGATCTTCCTCGCCACCGGCGCGGCCCCGCAAGGGCAGGGCACGGAAACCGTCCTGGCCCAGGTGCTGGCGGATGTTCTCAACGTGACGCCGGACGACATCACCGTCGTGACGGGGGACACCCGCGCGATTCCCTACGGCATCGGGACGTTCGCCAGCCGGGTGGCGGTGTTGGCAGCGAACTCGGTTCTTCTGGGCGGGGAGGCCCTCAAGAAGAAGATGTTCGAGTACGCGGCGTCCCGCCTCGAGGCCTCTGCGGAGGACCTGGACCTCGCGGACGGAAAGGTCTTTGTCCGGGGGGCCCCCGAGCGGTCGGTCGCGTTAGGCGAGCTTGCCAAGGAGGCGGCGGGCGTGCCGGGGATCATGATGGGCGGGCGGAGCCCCGGGCTCGAAGTCTCCGAATACTACACCCCAAGCTTGCCGGCGACCGCTGCCGCGTGTCACGTCGTTGTGGTCGAGGTGGACGCGAGTACGGGGTTTGTGAGAGTCCTGCGCCACCATGTCTCACACGATTGCGGCCGGGTGCTCAACCCCATGCTGCTCGACGGGCAGATCCAGGGAGGGGTGGTTCACGGGATCGGGGAGGCGCTGATCGAGGAGGTTGTGTTTGACGAGAACGGAACCCCCCAGGCGTCCACCTTCCTGGATTACCTCCTGCCTTTGGCCACGGACGTGCCGGATTTCGACCTTTCCCACATGGAAAGCCCCTCACCCTTCAATCCGATGGGCGTCAAGGGCGCGGGGGAGGGCGGAACAATGGCGGCCCCGGCCGCGATCGTCGCCGCGGTCGAGAATGCGCTCGAACCTCACGGCATCCGAATTCATGAGGTTCCCCTGACCCCGTTCCGGTTGTGGGGGATCATCCAGGCGGGGGGGGAGGGGTGAGCCCGCCGGAGTTCCGACTGTAATGGGCGCGCGCACTTTTGGGCGGGGGCTAAGGGTCAATCGACCCGCGCCTTCGCGCTACACCGCTTTCGCACATGGGTAAACCCGCTTTTGGATGTCAGCTCTCCGCCACCCCTTTTGCAAATGGTTGGTGAGGGATCCGGCTAAGAGATAAGACCCCATTATTTCGACCCGCATACTTAAGGAGGGAGAACATTGGCCTACCGGGACCTGCGCTCGTTTCTGGAGGATCTGGAAAATCGGGGGGACCTCCTTCGCGTGGGACGGTCCGTCCGCCCCCGCCTGGAGGCCTCGGCCGTCCTGCGCTCCCTCGATGATTCGGGCGGGCCGGCGGTCTGGTTCGAGAACCTGAGGGGACACCGCGTCCCCGCCGTCGGCAACCTGCTCAGCACGCGCCGCCGACTGAACCTTGCGCTCGGGACGGAGGGAGACTATCGGCGGACCGTTATGGATCGCCTCGGCCGGCGAATCAGGCCCCGCAAGGCCCGAAACACGCCCGTTCAGCAGGTCGTCCGGAAAAGGGGCATCGACCTGTCGTCCCTGATCCCCGTTTTCACCCACCACGAGCGGGACTCCGGCCCCTATATCACCTGCGGCCTCCTCATCTGTCGCGACCCGGAGACCCGCCGGGTCAATATGGGGATCTACCGCCTCCAGATCCGGAAGACGCCCAATCAGTTGTGCGCGCAGATCATCAGCCCGCCCCTGAGCCGCCATCTGGCGGATGCCGAGGAGCGCGGCGAGGCCTTTCCGGTCGGGATCGTTCTGGGCTCGGAGCCGGGGTTGTATCTCGGCTCCGTTCTTCAGTCTGGACCCGGCGCGGATAGGCTGGAGTCCGCGGGCGGGCTGCGGGGCGGGGCCGTCGAGGTCGCGGACGGCGTCAGCGTGGACCTCCCGGTTCCCGCCCATGCCGAGATGGTCCTCGAGGGCCGGGTCCTGCCGGGCGATCGGGCGACGGAAGGGCCCATGGGAGAGAGCTCCGGCGTTTATACGCACAGCCGGAGCCACGTCATCGAGGTGACGGCGGTCACGCACCGGGAGAACCCCGTCTACCACGCCTTGTTGCCTTGGAGCCGGGACGAGGAATCCCTCCTCGCCGTGGCCTATACGATTCCGATGGAGCTTCGCCTGCGCGCCCAGGACTCCGCCGTCCGGGCGCTCCACCTCGTGCCGGGCACGTGCTCCACCCACGCCGTGGTCTCGATCCGAAAGAGCCGGCCCGGCCACGCCCGGGACATGATGGCGCTCTGCTTCGGCCTGTTTTCCGTGCTCAAGCAGGTGGTGGTCGTGGACGAAGACGTGGACCCGGAGGACGGCCGGATGGTCGCTTGGGCGGTGTCCTCGCGGTTTCAGGCCGACCGGGACCTGGTCACGATCCCGAAAGCGGCCGGGTTCGCCATCGATCCCTCCGCCGAGCGGCGGGACGGCTCCCTGCTCACGACGAAGATGGGCTTCGACGCGACCGTGCCTCACGGAAAGGAAGAGAAGTTCGAGCGCATCGACGTGGGGGAGAAGGCCAGACAGAAGGCGGCCGAGATCCTCGCGGGGTGATGAAACCGCCGGGTCAGTTTCTCGCTTCCCAAGGCAGCTCGACGTCGTATCTCTTGCGGGGAACGACCGGGATGATTCGGGTGGATTCGAGCTTCTCCACGTGCCGGACGAAGTTGTATTTGTCCTCCATTCCGTCGGTCTCGCGCTGGGGGGACAGTCGGGTGCCTTTCTCGACCCGCGCGACGATGAGCGTCTGATCGCTCAAGGCCAGAGATTCGTCCAGGACCGTGCTGAAGCCGTCCACGTCCGAGACGGCGCAAGCCCGCCCGATCCCCGCGCCGCTTCCGATCGCGGCCAGGTCCGTCGCGTCTGCCGTGTGCGTGCCGAACCCGCCCGAGCTCTCGAAGGAGTGATTGTCGAAGACGACGGTCAGAAGGTTGGGGGGGGTCTCATTGCCGAGGGTCGCCAGGACCCCGATGTTCATCAACAGGCTTCCCTCGCCGTCCAGGGCCACGATCCGCCGCCCGGGAAGCCCCGCCGCGACGCCCAGGGCCAGGGGCACGACGCAGCCCATGGCGTTCAGAGGGAGGCTTTGGTGCGCGGGGTACAACTCGGTCCACTCGTCCACCAATCCCCCCAGCCCCACGATGCAGAGCTCGTCCCGGAGGCGGGAGGCGAGGATTTCCAAACACTCGAAGCGGTACATGCCGATGACGCTTTCCCGTTGGGCCTGCCGGCCGAGGAGTCCGTCTCTTCTTCTTTAGGACCGATTCCGACTCTCGTATATCACGAGAAGACCCCTGTTTTCAAAAGAGAAGCCACCCATTTAGGGTGGCTTCTCTATTTGGGGATGGCTCCCCATTTCCTTACAGGTCCGGAAACCGCCCTTGATCGCCGGGCGATTTCCGGTCTGCGGCCATTTTGTCACTTGGCATTCGCGATGAAGACGGCCTCCTCGGCGTCCTCGTCGGTCTCAGCCAAACCCATTCCGATGATCGCTTCCGGGTCCAGACCGGCCAGCCTGTTGCCGCTCAGTCCGCCCTGGCGGATCGACCGACCCTCGACGGCCACCAGATTCCCGGGGGCTTCGGTCGCCACGCGGGTCGTCACGATGGGGCCGTCGGACGGAACGGTGACGCTCTGGAAGAATCCCGGATAGGGCTCGCCGGAATCCAGGCGATCCTGGGCCGGCGCGGCGCCCGTGGTCCCCGCGAGAAGCAGGGCCGAAAAAGCAACAGCCTTGAAAATCTTCGTCGTCTTCATGGTTGTGATTCCTTTCTCTCTTTCCGTTTGGCGTTCTCGTTCAGGTCTCTTTCGACCTTCAACTGTTCCCCATTCGAACGGTTTAGAAACCCGACGGAGAGAAAGGATTCAGGATTTTTTTGATTGAGTGGGATCGCGCGCCCGAGCGGGCGGTTCACCTGTGAATGTTCGCGGGGAGACTGCGGGGCGCTACCGGGGGAAGGGGATTTCCACCCGGACCGCTTCCCCCGTGCGGGCGGATTCCCGTGCGGCGTCGAGCACGCGCAGGTTGAGCCATGCCTCGCGTCCATCCACCGGCGGGGGAAGACCTCGGGCGAAGGAGGCGAAGGCGTCATCCAGCGCCCGGGCGCGGGGACGGGCGCCCGTCCCGGCCGGGACGCCCTCCGGCGTCGCGCCGCCGCGCAGCGTCTCCTCGCCCGGATCGTTTCGCGCCCAGGGGCCCGCCTCGGCCCCCCCCTCCGTCCGCTTGCGGAGAGACCACGCCCGCTCGGCCCGGTGAATTCGAATGGCCCCGTCCGTCCCGTGGATCTCACGGACCTCCGACGGGGCGCCCGCCGTGTTCATCCGCCCCACGACCGAGGCCCCGCCTCCGGCGTGTGCGAGGTGCAACACCGTAAAACCCGCCTCGCTCCGGCGGTGCTTGCGGCGTTCGGTGCGCGCGTAGACGGAAGTCACGGGGGCGCCGGCCCAGGCGCGGGCCAGGTAGATGTCCTCGTAGAGTTCCGCGGAAAAGCGGGTCGCCCCATCATCCGGGACGAGGGCGTCCGAGCCGGGGCCTTCGGTTCGGACGAACAGGACCTCTCCAATCCGCCCCTCCCGCACGGCCCAAAGGGGCTCCGCGTAGAGGGCGTCATAGCGGGCGCTGTGGATTGCGCCCAGGTGAACTCCGGCGGCGGCCGCGGCGTCGATGAGCGATTCGGCCTCGGCCGCGGTCCCGGCGAGGGGCGGCTCGGTCAGAACGTGGACCTTCCGTTCCAGGGTCTTTCGGATGGTCTCGGTCCGGCCCTCGAAGGCCCCCGTCACGAGGAGAGCGGTCAGCCTTTCCTGGCGAAGCAGCCCCTCCGGGTCGTCGAATCGGGCTTCCGGGGGAAGGTGGAGTGAATCGGCGGCCGGTCCGCGATTCATGCCGGGCGGCGCCCAAAGGCCGGCGAGGCGGATTCTGCGCAGATCCGCAAGGCCCTTGAGCGCGGAGAGCAGGATCGGGCCGGCTTGGCCGGCGATCCCGATGACCGGCGGGGCGTCGTCGGCCGGGCCGGGCCGGGGGAGCTTGGGAAGCTTCAGCTTCACAACGGTCCCCAGGCGGTGCAGCTCGTGGGGTTGATTCGAATCATCAATCCTTCCGGACCGCCCAGGGGAACGGAAAGATACTGGGGTGCTTCTGCCTGGGAAGGGTCTCGGCCTTCGGGAATTCGTCGTGGTCCGCCGGATCGGATTCGGCCGGGTCGGCGCCCAGGATGGCGGCGGTTCCCCGTATGTGGACGAAGGCCAGGCGCGTCCAATCCTCATCGTATCGGTCGACCAGGAAGGCGACGGCGGGGTTTTCCCGGATGTTCCGGATCCGGCGGAGCGCCCCCGCGTCGCCCTTGGGTTTGCCGTCGATGGGTGTGTACACCTTCCCGCCGTCCAGGACGAACACCACGGGAACGACGGAGGGGCGTCCACGGCCGTCGGCCGTCGCGAGATAGCCCACTCTCGCCGTTTGCAGGAATCGGACGTGCTCGGCCGTCAGCAAGGGAGGGTCCAAAGGCTCGCCCTGGAATCGGGGCGTTCGCCGTCAGGGGATCGGGGCGGCGCCGTTCCTTCGTGTCACCTCGGGGAAGAACCCGTCGGGGTTCTTTTTCGATGACGGGTGGCCGTGCGCTCCGGCAGGACGTCTTCAAAGCCCGGAAGCGGCAATTGTCTTCCCGTTCGCTCCGCCAGGGCCGGAATTTCGCGCGGCCGCTCCGCGGCCGTGACCGCGGCCGCCGGCAGGGGCGTCGTCGTCCGGACGAGGCGGAGCCTCGTCCTTCTGAATCCGGCCGCCGGATGGCACGAGCCGCAATAGAGCCGAACCTTTTTTCGATACGTGTGTTCGGTTTCGCACATCGGACATCGGTACACGTACGTCGGTCCGGCGTACGGGCGCGCCTTGCAGTAGCGCTCGGTCCCGAGCGCCTTGCACATGTCGGAGAACACCTTGCCGTGGCCCCGAATCCCGCGGGTGCGCTCCAGGTGGAGGTGAAGCATCTCATGCTTCATGGTGGAGACAATCTCTTCGTCCCAACCGAAATGATCGTGATAGGGGATGGAGATGGTCAGGGTCCTGTGCGCTGAGCCGTACTGGACGGAGCCCGCGCTCGATTTCATCCGACGGCTGAGGCGGAGCTTGGGCGCGGGGAGGGAGGCGCCGAACAACTCGCGGTTCAACCGGTTGAAAAGCCGGCGGACGAGATCAAGCCGGGAGGCGTCCGTCCCGTTTTCTACGGAAAGTGAATCGATTCGTGTGGTCT
>JASLXW010000168.1 GCA_030740135.1 Nitrospinota bacterium | reverse complement strand
ATTCCGGCGTGGAGCTCGGCCGCTGATTCGACATGACACAGCGCTTGCAGAAAAGCACCTTTTCCGGCAGACCGTACTTCACCTCGAGTTTGCCGGATTTCTTGGGCAGGACGGACGGGGCGCCTTTGATGCCCCCTCTGGAAGTGCGATCCAGCGTTTCCTTGCTTCCCTTGATCAGTGCGGCCAGATTCTTGTAAATCTTGAGTCCGCACTCACCGCTTCGTTCGGGATGGAATTGAAACGCGATAATGTTTCCCTTCCGAAAGCTCGAGCAGAACTCGACATCGCCATATCGGGTCACGGACAGGGCGAGATCGATTCGATCCGGCTCCACATAAAATGAATGAACGAAATACATAAACTCACCATCGGTCAATCCGGCCAATGGCGAATCCGACCAGCGATTCCCTTGCGAGGAGTCGCCGTCCGAAGGCTGCGCGGTTTCCGGGGAATGATAAATCCGGTTCCAACCCACGTGGGGAACCTTCAACCTTCTGGAGGACTCGAACGGGTTGTCCACCGGAACGACGGCGCCATCGATGAGTCCCAGCCCCTCAAAGTGGCCAAACTCAAAACTCTCCCGCATGAGCAACTGCATTCCAAGACAGATTCCGATCACCGGAATCCCGGAGGCGGCGACGTCCCGCACGGGAGAGATGAGGTCCTGTTTCCGCAACGCACCCATGGCATCGCCAAAGGCGCCCACGCCCGGTAGGATGAGGGCGTCCGCCATCAGGATTTCTTCCTTCGAGGACGTGATGTTCGCCCGAAGCCCCACATGCTCGCACGCGTGCCTCACGCTGAACAGATTTCCCAAGCCGAAATCGACGATGGCGACTCGAGGGCCCTCGCCCTTACCCACGGATGGCCTCCATCTCGTTTAACCGACAATCGATCTTGCGGTCCATCAGGAATGTCTTGATTTCCCGGATGGTCGCATCCTGAATCTTGGAGAATCTTCTCTTTTGTCTCAGATATTCAACGTTGCCTTCGTCAAACTCGTCCACGTCCACGGGCAAATGCCGAATCGCGTTGTAGTGAAGGAGAGAGGCAACACAAACGGCGTCCGCCTTACCGCGGGTAACGGCTTCATAAACGTCGCCGGGTTTTCCGCCTCCGCCACAAGCAATAACAGGAATGGACACGGATTCTGCGATCTTCCGCGTCAGTTCCAAATCAAATCCCTGCCCCGTTCCCTCGAGATCGATCGAGGTCACGATGATTTCCCCGGCCCCCAGCTCAGCGGCCCGCAGCGCCCACTCCATGGCGTCCGCTCTGGTCTGGTCACGGCCGTTGTTGGTGAAGGCTTCATACGTCCCGTCCGCCTGTCGAATCGCCTCGATGGAGACGACCACCGTCGAGGAACCGAACCGCCGCGCGGCCTCCCGGATCAATTCCGGCCGCGCGATGGCCGCAGTGTTGAGGCTGACCTTGTCCGCCCCGGCCCGCAAGACGGCCTGGATGTCCTCCAAAGACCTGAGCCCCCCCCCGACCGTCAACGGAATGAAAATCTCGCGGGACGTTCTCCTCACGATGTCCAGAAGGCTGTTCCGCCCGTACAGGCTGGCGACGACATCCATGTAAAGAAGCTCATCCGCGCCGTTCTCATAATAGTAGCGGGCGAAGCGCTCGGGCTTTCCCAACACCCGCAGGCCCTCCAGGTGAATCCCCTTGACAAGGTTGGGTCCCTTGATGTCCAGACGGGCGATGATGCGTATATTCATTCCGAAGACATCTTTCTGTCGCGCAGATCCCTTGCTGGAACACCTACGACCATGGCCCGGGATGCCACGTCCTTCACCACGGCCGCTCCGGCGCCGATGACGGCCCAGGGGCCGATCGTCAAAGATTGACGCACGGTGGCGCCCGCGCCGACGTGCGCACCGGCTCCGACGCGGACCGTGCTGGCCAAATGAGCACCCGTTGCGACGTGGACGTGGTCCTCAATCACACAATCATGCTCAACGACGGCGCCGCTGTTCACGATGACGTTCCTGCCCAATCTCACCCCCGCATTTACGATGGCGCCCGGCAGGAACTGAGAACCCGCGCCGGTCTCCGCCCACTTGGAGCAAATCGCACTGGGGTGTCGAATGGTTTGCGGCGAAAGGCCATGCGATAATCCCAATTCAAACAATTGTTTTCGAGGTCCGTTGTCACCCGTCGAGCCGACGCCCACCGCAAAGGCGCTGACACCCTCCTTCACAAGCTCCGGCAGCATTTCATCGCCGCCTATGATGGGGACGCCGAATACCTCTTTGCCCCAAAGAGATCTGTCCGGATCCAGGACGGCATAGGGCTCCGCCAGCCCGGAACTCTGCAAGGCGTCGATCAACATCCGGGCGTGTCCTCCCCCGCCCAGAATAACACATCGCCCTTCTCGAACATCCGTCACCTGGAAGGATTCACCCCGAAAAGTGAGGGAACGCCGCTTCTCCGGCCAAAATTGGCATGCAAAGCGTTCGTCCGTCTGCCCGGCGGAATAGGCAATTCATGAAATTACGTTCAGGATAATAAAATTCCAGTCATAAATAAGATTGCCGGCTACCTGTTTGTCCCCGATCACCGTCGTACCGGTACTCCCGGCAAACGAGGTGTTGTCGAACGGTTCCCATTTCTTATCAGGCTCTATCCGAATCTTTATCTTTGGATCGAGATTTCTGACTGTATCCCGGATGTACTTCTCGGTATACATATTGATGAAGCTCAATAAATGAAACTCAACCTTTCCATCCGGACCCACCCCCTCCTCCTCAGGATATGGCAAACCCTTCAACTCATCGGGAGATACCATTTCCTTGATTACATAATTCCCTTGGCCGATGAGGGTCCGGATAACAACGTGCCCCTTGGACACACGGATCAGCTCTGAAAGCGGTTTCGACGGTGGAGGGGGAAGATGCAGAATTAGGTTGCTGCAAGTCACAATGTCGTATGACAAGCCCTCGAACGGCAAATCATAAATGTCCCCGACACGGAATTTCTCTTCTTGATCCGGGAACGCCCGCTTGGCCAAATCCACGTACGCCTCGGTCGCGTCCATGCCCGTATAGTCGATGCCCTCGTCCAATCGGCTCCTCAGGCTCCGAAGATAATGCCCGGGTCCGCACCCCACATCCAAGACCTTCATGCCCGGCTGATAGAGGGGAGAGAGGACGGCACACAAGGACTTGGACGATTCCATCTCATCCAGCTCGCCCGTCGCCCGACGGTAAAGCCGATCCGCATAGCCGTCCCCCTTAAACCAGACTTTGTAATTTTCTTGACTCATTCAGAATCCACTCCGACCTCATAAAACCGTTTCGTCAGGAAGCTGTCATCCAACTCGACTTCCTTGAGGCGATTCACAATCCTTTCCGCCGCCCCACCCCGGTCGTAGAGATTGTCCATCCCCCGAAGTCCCGCGCGAAATTCGGGAGAGACGGCCTTTTGGATGGCCGCGTCGATCGCCGCGCGGTTACAACCGACATCGATGACGTTTTTGCCTCTGACCCGACCCCGCTGGCGGCTGCCGATGTTCACGACGGGCAGTTGGAAGGAGGCCGCCTCGATGATCCCGCTGGATGAGTTTCCCACCATCGCCTGCGCCGCCGCCATCATGCCGAAATACCCCTCCGTGCCCAGGTTGTCCACCATCTGCGCCTTGGGAATCGTCTTGACGAAATCTTCAATCAGCCGGAGGGCGGCGCGGCCGCCCGTGTCTGCATTGGGCAGGGTGAAAACAACTGGCAAGCCGCACGCTTCCAGGGCGCCCAACAACTCTCCAACCTGCCGTTCGGTCCGCTCGTATTCCAGCGTAACCGGATGGAAGGTGACCAGGAGGGGCGCCGGTTCCAGCGACACGCCGAATTTCCTCTCAAGTTCTTCTCGGCTTAACGGCCTGAGGCCCTGCAGATTGTCCAGCGCGGGGGCGCCGCAGATCGTAACCCGCCAGGGTTCTTCGCCCAACTGAACAACCCGCCGGGCGTACTCCTCCGTGGCCACAAAATGGAGGTGGCTCAACTTCGTCAGGGAGTGTCGCAACGCGTCATCGATCGCCCCCTCGGTGGCCTCCCCTCCGTGAATGTGCGCGACCGGAATCTTGAAGGGCAGCGAGGCCAGGGCCGCCGCATGCATCTCAAACCGGTCTCCCAGCACCAGGACAACATCGGGCCGAAAGCGGCCGAAGGCCTGGGCGAAACCCACCACCCCCAAGCCCATCGATTTTGCAATGCCCTCGGGTGAATCCGACGACATCAGCATCTCCACCCGCTCGCCGATCTCGAAGCCGTCGTCCTCGATGGCGTTGACGGTCAGGCCGAACTCGGGTGAGAGATGCATCCCGCTCACGATCAGGTGGAGCTTCAACTCCGGGTCGGCCGCGATCCTCCGCAAAATGGGCAGGTAGCACCCGTAATCGGATCGGCCGACGGTGACAACTCCGATGGTTCTCAATTCACCTGTTCGAGGCTCAGTAGATCGCCGGCGGCGATGTCGCATCGGACCCGGCGGCCAATCAATTGAGGGCGCATGGCCGGCAGAAGTCCCGTGCCGGGCCGCCGGATGGTGACGAGGTCTTCACTCAGAATCGTGCCGGCGGAAATGTCCCGGGCCGCGACGAGACTCTTGCGCGCCACAGCGGCAATCTCCTCCTCGCCGGGGTCCGGCTCCTTGCGCCCATGCCCGAGAGCGGCCTCCACCCTCCGCATCCCTCGCACCAGCGCGGCCATTTCTTCCGGTTCGACAGAGGCGCGATGGTCCGGCCCCGGGAGGCCCTTGTCCAGCGTGAAATGCTTTTCGATCACACACGCCCCCAGCGCGACGGCCGCCAAGGAAACCTCGATGCCGAGCGTGTGATCGGAATAACCCACCGGGACGTCGAAGGCGGCCGCCAAGGTATGCATGGCGCGCAAATTGGCCGCCGACGGAGGAGCGGGATAGCGGCTCACGCAATGAAGCAAGATGAGATCGCGATTTCCCGCCGAGCGGACGGTCCGAAGGGCCGACTCCACTTCTTCCAGCGTCGCCATGCCGGTGGAGAGGATCAGCGGCCTTCCCCGACGGGCGATGTGGGAAAGGAAAGGCAGGTTGGTGATCTCCCCCGACGGGACCTTGAAAGCCGCCACACCCAGCGCGTCGAGCAAATCGACGCTGCCCTCGTCAAAGGGGGTAGACAGAAACAGAACGCCTTTACTCTGGCACTCTGCATACAAGGATTGAAACGCATCATCGGGCAAAGCCAGGTGCTTGAGCATGTCCAACTGGGACTCGTCCCCGCCCGTCGTCTCCTTTTGGTAGCCGGCCTTCGGGGCCGATGGCGAGACTACATCCTCGGCTTTAAATGTCTGAAACTTCACGGCATCGGTCCCTGCGGCGGCGGCCGCCTCGACAAGACCTTGCGCGCGCTCCAGGCTGCCGTTGTGATTCACCCCCGCCTCTGCGATGAGGAGGCACGGCTCTCCGGGACCCACCATCCGGCCTGAGATTTCAACAGGTTTCACGTCGAATCCGATCCTTCATGATCAAATCGGCAAGGTACAGATCCCAGGGCGTGTCGATGTCCATCGACCGTTCCACCGGCATGACGTAGGCGTAAGTCCCCTCGTCAACCCACCTCTTCCGCTCCAGCAAGAATTCCCGGCGCACCAGATAGATAGCCCCGTTCAAGGCATAAACGGGCCGAAGATCCTGATGACGTACGGGGGCGTCGGACGCACCGTCATACGGCTCCAGCGTGCCCCCGGCGCTCACCCGCATGAGCAAATCCGGGTGGTGATGATACACGGGACAGACACTGACGACGCTGTCCGCCGATTTCTCTCGTGCCAGCGCAATGGCCTTTTGGATGTCTTCGGACGTACGAAATGGCGAAGTCGGCTGCAAGAGCATCAAGTAGTGCGGACGGTAGCCTTCATGATCATCGAGCCAATGCAGCGCGTGAAGGACCGCCTCCATGCTGGTGGACTCATCCCGGGCCAGCTCGGGCGGGCGCAGAAAAGGCGCTTCTGCTCCGTGCCGCTTAGCCACCTCCGCGATTTCTTCATCGTCGGCCGAAACGACGACCCGGTCCAACCCGGAGCAACCGCGCACCACATCCAGGGTCCACGCGATCAGGGGTTTCCCGGCGAGCGGCGCCAGATTCTTGCGCGGTATCGTCTTCGACCCCCCCCTCGCGGTGATCAAGGCCAGGATATTCATACCGCCGTCAAAGCCAGGAACTGAAGCGCTCTGCTCATGCGCGATCGCGCGGAACGCCTACGTTATCATTCACCAAGCGAGCGCGCTTTCCCGCGTTTTTCGATATACATCCGGTTCAGAAGGATCGCATCCAGGCCAGAATTCAAAAACACGCTGATGGCATCCTCCGGCGTCCGAACGATAGGATAGCCGTGCAGATTGAACGAGGTGTTCAAAACAGCGCCAACACCCGTCAAATCCCGGAAGCACTTGATCATCTCATAATATTCGGGATTCACTTGCCGCGTCAGGACCTGAGGCCTTGCCGTGTGGTCCGCGGGATGAAGGCACGCGGGAATCTCTTTTCGGGCTTTCCCGGTCGTCCTCAACCCGATCGCCATATGGGGAGCCGACACCTTACGGTCGTGAACCAGATAATCGCCAGCGTTCTCATCCAGAATCGTCGGGGCGAACGGCATCCAATAATCCCGCTGTTTGATAATTTTGTTTATGCGGTCGATGACGTCTCGATTTCTCGGGTCCGCAAGGATGGACCGATTCCCCAGCGCCCGGTCGCCAAACTCCATCCGCCCCGCGCAACGACCGATCACGAACCCTTCCGAGAGCTTTTTCGCAATGAAGGACGGCGGCGCGTTCTCCACGATCTCGCAACGCTCTTTCAGCTTAAATTTCCGAACGGCTTCCCGGACCTCCTCCTCCTTCACCTCGGACCCGAGATACATCGTATTCAAAGGCTTGATGGAACCGAAGGACCCACCGTTCTTTTTCAGGTGTTCATACATCGCAACGAAGCACACGCCGATGGCGGTGCTGTTGTCGTCTCCCGAACCGGCGACATCGAGAAAATCCACCTCCTCCAGCTCGGCAAGTCTGAGGTTCAGCTTGACGTTCATGGCCAAACCGCCGGAAAAGGCGATGCGCGGGATCTCGTATCGCTTTACGCCGTTGCGAATCCATCGAAGAAGGCGATCCTCGAAATAGCGTTGCAAACCGCCGGCGATGCCGTCGAATCGGATGCCCTCCAGCCTTTCCCTGAACCAGAAATAATTCTCTTTCGGCTGGGCTTTGTAATGAAAATCCGTTCCATTCACATCCATCGTTTGGTCGAAGACGTCATAGGCGGCCTGCGTGACCGCCTCCGGAGCGTAAGGTGCAAGCCCCATCACTTTGTATTCGTGCTGATAGGGCTTCATGCCGAGCAAGAGGGTCATATTCCGATAGAGCCGGCCCAGGTGATGATTATCAACAACGTGCAAGACCTCATAATCCTGGTCCGGACCAAATGCGGAGACTGTGGCGTTTTCAAAATCGCCCCAACTGTCGGCGGTAAAGACAAGGGTCTTCTCGGAAATCCGCGGCCAGCACGAATTGTAATATGCGTAAAACGCATGGCAGCGATGATGGGGACCGTAAAAAACGTCGCTTTCATCGACGCTGGGAAGATATTCGCGAATGAGCCGGGTCCGGAGGCTTTGCAATTCCTCCATTGAACCCTGCTCGACACCGCCCAACTCATTTAGGAAATAATCCGTAAATCTCTTCGGAAACGTCTCCTCCTGAATCTTATCTTTGAAAACATCCAGATATTTGACGAATTTATTTTGATAGAAACGAGGGCGCCAGTACTCGTGGGCCTCCTTGATGTAATCCTGGACAGAGAAGGCGGCGCGCCTTTGGGTGAGACATACATCGAAGGAGGAATACAACAGGCCATCGACGGCCACGAGATCGATCTCCTCGGGCTGGACGCCGGCGTGCTCCAGACAAAATGCAACAGCCCGTTCGGGGAATCCACAGTAAGACTTGAGACCTCGAAACCGCTCCTCAGCCGCAGCCGCGACGATCTCACCATCGATCATCAAAGCAGCGCTGCAATGCTCACAA
>JASLXW010000167.1:2121-8084 GCA_030740135.1 Nitrospinota bacterium | reverse complement strand
GCCGCCGCGAGGGGGCCTTCCCCGGGCGGGCTCAGATGACTTCGGGGGCGGCCGGAATCTTCTCCGATTGCCTTTGAGGCCGGAAGAGGATCGGGACGGCCAGGGCGGAGGCCGCCGTCATGGCGGCCATAAAGTAGAACGTGACGCCCAATCCCCATTGGTCCGCGATGACGCCCGCGACCAAGGGGCCGATCCCGGTAAAGATCTGGTTGAAACTGAAGAGAAAGCCGACCGTGGACCCGCCCAAATCCGGAGGGGTGACGTCGAAACCGAAGGCCATGATGATTGGACGAAGGGAGATCAGGCTGAATCCCAGGACGGAGATGGCCGCCCCGAGCGGCAGGCCGACGGGCAGAAACGGGATCAAAACCAGGGAGATGGTGGAAATCACGAGCCCCCCGACAAGGATTCCCTTCCGTCCGATCCTGTCCGACACGAGTCCGGAAATGGACTCGGGGAGGGTGCCTGAAAAAATGAGCAAAAAGACATAGAAGCCGACTCCGGCGGGACCCATGCCGAAATGAAAGGCGAGATACAAGGGCAGGAAGCTGTCGAGCGTCCGGTAGCTCATCGTCCGCAGGCAGGAGACAGCCGCCACGGACAGGAGGGCGCGGTTTTTCCGGAAGCCCTGGACGAGATCCGAGGAGTACTGCCGGACGCCTCCGCTCGTCGCCGTCAAAATCGGAGGCAGGAGAAAGAAGACCAAGACAGCGGAAATGAGGGTGGGGAAGAGGTGGAGTTTCATCACCTCCCGCCAGGTTGTGAATTGCAGGAGGTATCCGATCACCAAGGGGGCGATGGACTGCGCCAGGCTGGCGCCGCTTCCATGCAATCCCAGGGCGAATCCCCGGTGGTCGGGATAGAGCCGGGACAGGGCGGACATCGCCGGGGGGTGCCAGCCGGAATTGAGCATTCCCGTCAGCAAAAACGGGACCATGAGAAACGCGAGGGTGTTTGCGTATCCCATCGATGCGTACATCGCGCCCATCACCGCGAGATTCGCGACCAGCAGGGGCTTTCGTTTTCCCAGCAGGTCCGTCAGCACACCCGCCGACGCTCCGCCGAACGACGCCCCCAAGGACCGCAGGGTGAGCAAAAGGCCGATTTGGGTGAAGGTCAGATTCAGGTCCCGCGCGACCAGGGGGAGGACGGGTCCCAGAACGCCCAGGAACCAGTGGGTGTTCGCGTGGCCGAAGGTGAGGGTGGCCAGGGTGCGCAACTTGTACGCGCGGGTTTGATCGGGGCCCGCGGCGCGCTCGTCCGCCGGCAATCTCTCAGCATGCTTCGTCAAGGTCGGCTCCGGCCGGGATGGGCGTCTGGAAATCCGATGGCTTCAGGCGGCCGAAGGGTCTCGCCGGCCTGCGTCCGGTTCGGGGGTCGGTCGTCTCGACGGAGGGGATCGGGGCGCGACACCCCCCTTATTGCCCGGGACAGGCCCGGCAGCCGGACCGCCGGGGACCGGACCATAAAGAACGGCCCATCGGGGAGGCCGAGACAGGTGAACGGGTGCGCGTCACCCGCTTTGTAAGAGGGTTTTGAGGATCCGGCGGATAGATTGACGATAACGCGATTCGTGCGCGCGATCGGGCCGAATCGTCTTTCGATAAGCGCCCACCAACTGATTGGAGCCCGACCGGAATTCCAGAACCTGTATGACCTGGTCGACCTTTCCGTTGCTTCCGACATCAACGTATTCGTCATAGTAGGCGCTTCGGAATTCCTTGTTGTTCAGCCATCGCGCTTCCTGTTCGCTTGCGAGGATGGCGGTTTTCTTTCCGAGCATCTTCAGGGTGAGGGTTCGCCGGCCCCAGGGCGAGTCATGCACCTTGGCCTCCGATTTGGAACCGTCAAAATTCAAACGGAGCTGGTGATAGCTGGGTTCGAAGTGGCCGGGCTCTTGAAGCGCGCCGCGCTCGATCACGGCGGCGGCCAGCAGGCCGAAGGGGGTCCGGTTGCGGGACTTTTGAATGTTCCGCCAGCCGAGGAAGATCGCCAGGACGAGAACGACGACGGTCAGCGTCGCCCCGCTCCGGCTGCCCAGGAATTTTCGGAAGCCCGACAGCAGGGACTGTTCGACGGCCTTGGTGAGATGCGGCGCAAGTCCCCGCTCCATTGCGAGGTCGGGACGCATCGCGGAAAGATCGGCGTAATCGGGGATGTCGTTGGCGCGCTTTCGTCGGGTTTTTCCCTTGTCGTCATCCACCTTCTGGTCGAAGACATCTTTTTCGAGAAAGGTCTTCTTGATGTTGAAGACCTTGCCTTCCTCGTTCTTGATGAGGCACAACTCTCCCTTCCAGATTTGGCTCAGGGAAACTTTGGCCCCTTTCTTGAACTCGTGTCCTTGGGGCTCCTGCCCCTTTTTCATCCGCGTAAAAGCCGTGAAATCTTCTGTGACGGTTGCCTCGATGGCCACGGATCAACATCCTCTCTGGTTCAGATTGGCTTGCGCCAAGGCAATGGCCGGCACGGCCACCCATCCCGACTCATATTTATGTAATGGATTCGGGCGAGACAGTCAAATCTAAGAAGAGACATCCTGCGCCGGGTGAGGGTCGCCGGTCTTCGATCGCCGATGAAATCGCGGTTGCGGCGGCCCCGCGATGGGGGGCTGGGGGGACGGCGCATGTTGACCTGCGCTTCGCGGTTGTGGTGGAATGCCTGCCTTGTAACCGCCGGTGTCGGAAGGGAGGTCGGAGAATGAAGAGCGCCCTGGAATTGGCCATGGAAAAGACGGAAAAGCTGGTCTCGGAAGAGAGCGCCGGCCTTTCCGAAGCGCAGAAAAAACGGATTGCGGAGATTGAAGCGGAGTGCCGGGCGAAGGTCGCCGAAGCCGAGATCATGATCGAGGGAAAGATGCGGGATGCGATCTCCGGCGATCCGGCTTCCGCGGAGGCCGCGGTCCTGGCCCTGCGAGAGGAGCACCTGAAAGACAAAGAAGCGTGGGCGGCGAAGCGGGACCGCGAGATTGCCGGAGTGAAAGAGAAAAGGGGGGGCTGACGCATGAGCGATGAGAGCGCCCAGCGGACGCGCGCCGATCGGCCGCCGCGTGATGCCTGGCAGGACCGCGCGGGGCAATTTCTGAAACGGATTCGGCAGATGTTTGGCGGCCGGTGAGGGACAGAGGTTTGACCCGACTCCACTCCAGGTCTGGAGTCCGGTGAAACGGAAAGACCGAAGCCCGAGGCAGACGTAAAAGTATCTTCTCCCTCCGTGTAAGGCCGTGGAAGCGTTCGCCCGTCCCCTTGCGATTCATTCGTTGACCCTGGGCGATTCCGCCTGACGCATCCCGCGGCGAAATGAGAACGTGGGCGCCGGCCGCGGGCGCCCCTCATGGTTTCAATCATGCAAAGCGCTGGATGATCCCCCGATTCCGTCGGACCCCGGCGGCTGGAAATCTCCCGAGTGTGGAGGCGGTGTCATTGAAGTTGGAGGAGACCCTGTTTACGGTCGAAGAAATTCGGCGCCGGGTGGAGGAGTTGTCCGATCTGATCCGCGCCGATTACGAGGGCCGGGACCTTCACGTCGTCACCGTGATGAAGGGGTCGCTGTTTTTCACGGCGGATCTCATCCGGGCCTTGAGACGCCGGGTGACGCTGGGCTGCTTGATTGCGTCCAACTATCGGGAGCGGACCGTCAGTGAAGGCAATGTGGAGCTCCTGACCCAGGAGATGGGCGATGTCAAAGACCGCCACGTTCTGGTTGTGGACGACATCGTGGACACCGGGTATGCGCTGGAGAAGATCCGCGAGGTGTTGCTGGCCCACGAACCCGCCACGTTGAAATTCGCCGTATTCCTGGACAAGGTGGAGATGCGCGAGGTTGCGTTCGATGTGGATTATGTCGGATACACCATTCGATCGAAATGGGTTGTGGGATACGGACTGGATTGCGCCGAGCAGTATCGGGAGCTGGACGCCATCCGGGTGATTGACCCCGCCGGGGAAGAGAACGGATCGTAAAGAAGTCTCCACCTACGGTGAATGGCCGCCCTGAGTCATTTCAGGAGGAGGCCCGCGTGTCGCGGCGTCAGAGGGGAAGTCGGCGGCCGGCCCACCCGGATTCCGGCCGGGCAAGATGCCCGGCCTACCGGACGGCGGAAACCTGGTTTTTTCAATACAGGTAGGGCGGGCATCTTGCCCGCCTTCTCTAGTCCGTTGAGGGAATGGAGCGGCGAAGGCGCCACATGTGGACCAGGGTCTTGATGTAGGGCCAGGCGAATTTGGCGATCCGCGCCTTTGAGGAGCCGTGGAGTCGCGGCTTGTAGGTGAAGGGAACTTCACGGATAGACCCGCCCCCGGCCTGAATTCTGACGAGAATCTCAAGGAGGCCGTCATAATGGGGCGACTTGCACGCGATGTTCTCGAGGGCCGCCGCCCGGTAGAGGCGAAAATTGCTTGAGAGATCATGAACCGGCAGGGAGAGCAAGGTGCGGAAGGTTCCGTTCAGGAGGCGGCTCAACAGCCACCGGGAAAAAGGCATCTCGGCTTTTCCACCGGGGACATAGCGGGAAGCGATGACAACATCCGCGTTTTTCCGGTCTGCCCAGAGTCTCTCGATAAAGATGGGATCGTGGGAATGATCTCCATCCATCGTAAGCACATAGGCCCCCCGGACGCGGGAGAAGCCTTCAAAGATGGCGCGGGTCAATCCCGGGCGGGTTTGGGTCCAGCAATCGACGCCGAAACGTTTCGCCACCTCGGTGGTTTCGTCGGAAGAACCCCCGTCCACCACGAGGATCTCGAAATTCGGCGTGAGATTGGGCAGGGTTCGTTGTAGTTGTTCCAATAAATCCGGAAGGTTGCCCGCCTCATTCAAAGCGGGCAGGATGATGGATAGGTCCATGGAATCGCCTGTGGATGTGAGGGAATCTTGAGCCAGGTTCACACCCTTTCTTATTGGATGGCTTTGGGTAAGTCAACTTTTGGAATGGGACGTCGTATCACGCCGGGCCGCTTGATTGCGTCGAGCGATCGCGAAAGAAACGGGAAGCGATGAAGATGGGTCGAAAATCGGACCCGCTGACGATGCGCCTGCTGGGTCGGACGCGGGAGACACCATGACCGGACAACAGGGAAACCTCGGGGCGGCTGCGAGGGCCTCCCGGACCGGAAGCGCCCGCCCCGGATTGATTCTCGGCGGAATCCTTCTGGGCGCGTTCATCCTCAGGACGGTGGGCGCCAATCAGGTTTTCTCGGCTGTCGAGATGCCGGTGACCTCCCTGATGGCCGGCTTCAGGCTCACCCTTGCCCCCTGGTTGGGAGGGGACACCGTCCTGGAGAACTTTTTCGCTCAACTCGTTTTGTTCTACCGGGGCGTCTCGGCCCCCTTGATCCTCTACATCGATCTCTCCTTGTTGAGGCTGTTCGGGATTCGCATTTCGGAATTCCTTTTGGTGTTGCCATTTGTCCTGGCGGGTCTGCTGGGGTTGGCCGCCGTTTATGCGCTGGGGAGGCGATTCTTCGGGGTGCGGGCGGGCCTTTTGGCCGCACTCTTTATGGGATTGGCTTCTTGGCACGTGGCCAATTCTCGGACCCCGCAGTCTTTGGTGGTTGTTTTTCTGACGCAGGTTCTCGTCTTCCTGGCGGTGGATAAGCTTTTCGAGACGCGCGCCCGCCGGTGGGCGATATGGAGCGCCCTGGCCCTCGCCCTGGAGGTGATGAGCAACAACGGGTTTCCCTTCACCCTTTTGGTGGTCGCTTTTTTCTTCGTCGCCCGCGCCCGGCGGGAGGGCGGGGATTGGAAAGGCCGGCTGGGCGAGGTCGTCCGCGAATCCGGCTTTCGTTATTGGGCGATGATTCCCATCCTGGCCGTTCTTTTCCAGGGCGTGATTTTCATTCTTGCGATGTGGAGGAACGAGCTCCTCGGCATTCTGGCGTGGTCCAACCAGCACAGCCGGTATTTCTTCGACGTCGGACCGTCGGTCATTATCCACGAAGCGGGGTCCCCGCTGACCCAGAGGATGT
>JASLXW010000167.1:0-2111 GCA_030740135.1 Nitrospinota bacterium | reverse complement strand
TGTTCGGAAGCATTCTCAACATCGGGATTGGGTTGAACTTCCTTTTCGCTTTGACATGTTTGGTTTCCCTGGTGCTGCACATTCCAAGGCTTTGGCGGTTCGACGCCGCGGGGGTCCTGGTGTTCTGGTATGGGGTTCTGGGTCTTCCGCAAATCTTTTTCTTCTACACCTACCCGGAGATCGCGGCGACGAACATCGCCGTTCCGCTCTGCCTTCTGGGCGCGAAGCTCATGAGTGACCTTTGGGAGCGACGGCGGGCTTGGGGGATTGCCCTGGTGGTGTTGGCCGCGGCCGATGGACTGTCGGGGGCCCTTTATACGAACCTGTTTTTGCCCACGCCGACCTGGGGCCTCTATATTCGGGTCGAGGCGGAGAACGCCCGGGGCGCATCCCGCAGATATCGTGGAATCAAATCGGCCGCGTATTTCGTCCGGGCCCGGACGCCGAAAAACGATACGGTCTACGTCAATCTGTATGGCGAGGCTTCCGAGCTCTACTTCAACCGGCAACTTTGCAAATGCGGAGGCAGGGGAAAAAAGACGCTTTACCGCAACGCGGAGGATCAGGGGAATCCGGGCATCGACTGGTTCATCGAATACAACTCGTGGATGGACGCCCGTGGGCGGACGCACGGAGGAAGTGATTATGAAAAGTGGATCGGGCGGACGACGCGACTGAATGGCGGGCCGGGCCATCTGGCCGCCATCGGGCGCGATGGGGGGACCGTCCTTTGGAAGGTGTTCAGCCGAAGACCGGCCGAGAGGGAAAACCTTCAGCACGGACCCCTCGTCACCAGATTCAACAGGGAGTATATGAGCCCCGATCGATTCTTCACGAACCGATTGGGGGGGATGACCTTCTGGATGAACTGATGGGCGCATTGCTTGAAACCCTGTTCGGCGCGCCGAACCCGCTTGTTGTGATGGTGCATTTGCTCCCGCTGCCGGGAAGCCCTTTTCACGATGAAGGGGGCGGGCTGAAGGCTGTCCTCGACCGTGCGGTTGCGGACGCGGAGGCCGCACGGGAGGGGGGCGCGCACGGAATTGTCGTCGAGAATTTCGGCGACATGCCATTCCTGCCCGTTCCGGTGGAGCCTATCACGACGGCCTGCGTCACCCGGGCCGTCGGCGACGTGCGCGAGGCCGTCGATCTGCCGTGTGGCGTGAGCGTTCTTCGCAACGACGCGGCCGCGGCCCTGTCCATCGCCTCGGTGGCCGGTGGTTCCTTCATCCGGGTCGGCGTCCACACGGGGACGATGGTCACCGACCAGGGGATCATTCGGGGGACGGCCCATGAGACCCTCCGTTTGAGAAAGCTTCTGGAATCGGATGTCCGGATTTTCGGCGACTTCCAGGTAAAGCACGCCGCCGCCCTCGCGCCCCCCGACCTGGACCGGGACGCCCGCGATCTGGTCGAGCGGGGGTTGGCCGATACCGTTGTGGTCTCAGGAATCGGGACAGGAATTCCGGCCGAGCTGGAAATCGTCCGGCGGGTCAAGCGGGCCATCCCCGAGACGCCGGTTCTTCTGGGGAGCGGCGTCGATGCGGAGAACGTGGCCGACATGCTCGCGGCGGGCGATGGGGCCATCGTGGGCTCTTCCGTCAAAGAGGACGGGAAGCTCGGACAACCGGTGAGCGCACGGCGGGTTCGGGAGTTGGTCCGCCGGGGGGGGAGGGGAGGAGGGGGGGGCTGACCGGGTGAGCGTCTCCCGCGAATCCTCCCTCCGTGGACGCGTGAATTGAAGGCTGTGGAAGTCTTTCATCTTGCGGAAGAGGCGGGCCGCCTGCGCCGGTCGGAGGAGGAAATCGGCCACCGGGACCTGGTCGTGCGCCCGGAGTACCGGGCGGGGATCGTCGTCTTCCGAAGCCCGGGCTCCCGGCCGGATGACCCCGGGGACCCCAAAGAGATCACCCACGCGGATCTGGACGTCCTAGCCCAGGTCCTCGGGGGCGGGGGAACATTGACGGTGAGAGGCGAGACCCGGGACCTGGCTGTGGGAATGGCCGTCCGGCCGCCGGCCGGGACGCCGCATGATTTCGCCGCCGGAGAGGGGGAGGAGGACCTGGTTCTGTTCTACGCTATGATTCGCGTGAAAGCCGAGTCGCCTGAAT
>JASLXW010000166.1 GCA_030740135.1 Nitrospinota bacterium | reverse complement strand
GATTCATCGCCGCCCTCGGAATGACAGATTGGGGCATTTCAGACCCCTCAGAATCGTTTTTCCGCAACCTGCTAAAGTTTCCACTCCATGAGTGATTGAAAAGACCTCGAGTTCCGGCCATGGAAAATGACGGTTCTCGTGGGAGGGGTGCTTACAAGTTGGCCGTGGAGGGCTGATAAATGAAAGCTCGACTTGCCGGCGCGGGGGCGGTTTCCGGGGCGCTGATTTTCCTTCTCGGATGCGCGGGACCGACGATTCAGGTCCGCGCCTTGGTCCCCGCGGAAGTCGATTTGCTCTCCCGCAACATCGATTCCCTCGGGGTCATGAAGTTGGGCGGCGATCCGGAGGTGACGGGTCACGTTACGGAGTCCCTGACGACGAAGCTTGGGGAGAGTGAATTCTTCAAAGTCGTCGAGCGGTCCCGGCTGGATCAGGTGGTGGGGGAGATCCGGCGCGGTCTGAGCGACCTCGTCGATTCCAAGACCGCGGCGGAGGCCGGAAAGCTGTTGGGTGTCAAGGCCGTCGTGGTCGGACAGGTCGTGGCCTATCGAATCGTGGACGCGCCGTACACCAAGCAAGTCAGGAAACGGGTCGGGACCGGCCGGTTCCGGACGGTCGGCTCCGGCCGAAGAGCCCGGAAGGAAGAGATCATGAAAGAGGTCATGGTCACCGAGAGCCACACAAGGCGCGAAGGGGTCCTCTCCGTCTCTCTGCGGGTGGTGGAAGTGGCCACGGGCCGCATCCTCGCGAGCCGTACGGTGGATCACGCCCTGAAGTACGACACGGGATTGGACGCGCTGTCCGCGCTCTTTTCCGAGGTGAAGCGGGAGATCCCGCCTCCGGAGGCCACGCGCCGGGACCTTGTGGAGGCGGTGTCCACCCGATATTTCGAGTACGTCTCTCCCCGGTACGTGACCATCAAACGGACCCTCGAGTCCGCGGAGGGCGCGGTGGATACGGGCGTCAAATTCGCAAAGGCCGGGAGCCTGAAAGAGGCCATCCGCATCTGGACCGAGCATGTCCGGACCCGCCCCAAAAGCAATGAAGCCCTTTACAACCTCGGGGTCGCCTATGAGGCGTTGGGACAGCTTGAGCGGGCGCGAACGGCCTACCGGCGGGCCCTTCGGCTTGCGACCAAAGACTTGTACATCAAAGCACTGGCCGATCTGAATAAACAGATTCGCGAACGCAAGAAAGTGGGGCGTTAGCCGGCCGGGGGCCAGCGCCCCGGGTCTCTCCGACAAATGGATTTGTAGGCGCCTCTTCTCTCTCGGCGGGTCGGTGCGCCGGACAAAGATGCGAGGATGAAGCCATGAGCGACACCCCCTGGGCCTGTGATGACTTCTGGGTCGGTCCGCTGAACTACTCCGATGAAGTGAGGGATCCGCTCGACCTCCCCGAAAGGGTGGAGATTCACGACGTCACCCTCCGGGACGGGGAGCAGACGCCCGGCGTGGTCTTCCGCATCGAGGAAAAGATCGAGATCGCCCGGGCCCTGGACAACCTCGGCGTGGACCGGATTGAGGGCGGCATGCCCGCCGTCTCGGCCGATGACGCAAAGGCCATCGAAGAGATGGCGCGGCTCGGGATGCGCGCGAAGCTGATGACCTTCTGCCGCGCGACGCCGGCGGACATCGATCTGTCCCTCAAGTGCGGGGCGGACGGCGTGGTCATCGAGATCCCGTGCAGCATTCCGAAGCTCAAGTATCAGTTCCCGAAGTGGAGCGAGGAGGACGTCATCGAGCGAAGCGTGGAGACCATCGCGCACGCCAAGGCCGCCGGCCTGCACACGGTTTATTTTCCGTATGACACGACGCGGGCGGACCTCGGGTTCCTGGACCGGCTTCTGGGCGAGGTGATGGACCGGGGGAATCCCGATTCGGTGGGCGTGGTCGACACCACCGGGTGCCTCCTGCCCCGGGCCATGGAGGTCCTGGTTCGCCGGGTCCGCGGCCGGACCGGAATCCCGGTCGAGGTTCACACCCACAACGATCTGGGGATGGGCATCGCGACGACGCTCTCGGCCGTGGGGGCCGGGGCGAAGGTGGCGCACGTGAGCGTCAACGCCCTGGGCGAGCGAAGCGGCAACGCTTCCCTGGACGAGGTGGTCGTGGGCCTGCGGACGCTGTACGGGATCTCGACAAACGTTAATTTCGACAAGCTGGAGAAGGTGAGCGGCCTTGTGCAGCGCCTTTCGGGCTATCCGTTGGCGCCCGGCAAAGCGTTGACCGGCCTGAACACCTTCACGCGCGAATCGGGCATCGGCATCGACATGCTTTACGACCGCCCCCTCGCCATGTTCTCGATCGCGCCTAAGTTTGTGGGCAACCGGCCCCGCGTGGTCCTGGGCAAAAAGAGCGGAGCGACCTCGATCCGGGTCAAGCTCAAAGAGAGCGGCCTGAAGCTGGAGGACGAGGAGAAGGTCCAGGCGGCCCTGGCCGAGATCAAGCGCCGCTCGATCGAGCGCAAGGCCCTCATCGACGACGAGGAGTTCCGGGAGATTATCGACGCCATCCAGAAAGATTGAATCACATGATATTCAGGAGTTCGCAAAGAATATGGATCTCTTGTTGACACCGGAACAAAAAGCAGCTTCGGCGGACCGCCCGCGATTTTGTGGATGAGCACACCGCGCCGATGCTGTGAGACGGCCCCGGGGTCCCTATCGAGGATGTAGACGGAAGATTCTGAAAAGCAGCGGCTTTGATTTGGTAAAATAGATGTTACATCATTGAAATAACCGCTCAATCCGAACTCCCCCGGTTGCAGAATTCGGTCCGTAGGGCGACAATCAGGTTTTTCTTTTATGGATCAAAGATAGGGGGGAGTCATCCGCAATGATGAGATCAATCGCAATTCGTAATGGCGTCATTGCCCTTTTTCTCTTTTCGGGACTTGGGTTCTCCGTTTCGGCGAATGCGGCCCCCGATGGTTCCGTTCGTGCGCGCTTGGGAGATTCTTACCGCGTCAAGACCCCCGGGCCCTACGCCCAGGCGAAGAGAGCGCCGAAGGTTGCCCTAACCGCAGATTACCGCGGAAAGGATCGAGATGTGGTCGGTCTCGCCAAACGGCCCGGCCCCGACGGCCGGAAAGACGGCCACATCACCTTGATCGTGGACACCTTGGGCGCCCAACGGGTCATTCGCTCTATCCGCCTGGAGTCGGCCGACAAGTCGGGCGAGCCCGATCTCAGACGGGCCTGGAATTCCTCGGGCGCGTCCTGAGTCTTGGCCGTCATCCAGGGAGAGAAACGGCTCAACCCGCGCGGGGAAAGTCTATCCGAACGGGTGCGGGGCAAGGTGCGGTACGGCTTGTACGCGGGCGACCCGGGGATCTTCCTGGCCAAACAGAATTTCCGGGTCACCGTCGGGTTTTCCGACGGAGGGCGCGGCGTGACCTTCGCCCGGGTCCCGGCGGCGTCGGCGGCGCCCGCAGCGGCCTTGTACCGGGGAATCGACCATGACGTGGTCGGCCCCGGAAGCCGGTATTCGCCGGACGGCCGGAAGGACGGCCACTTCACCTTGACGCTGGACACCCAGGGCCGCCGAAGGGTTGTCCGCACATTCCTCCTTCAAACGTCCGACCCGACGGGCGAGCCCAAGCGCGGGCAGGTGTGGGACACGGTGCCGGGCGGCAACTGGATCCTCGGGGTGTACCGGGGGGGAAAGCGCCTCAATCCGAGAGACGGCGAGATTTCCGACGCGATCCGGGGAAAGGTCCAGTACGAGCTGTACGCGAACAAGACGGGCTGGTTCAAGCCGGGTCAGGACTTTGTGATCTCCGTCCGCTTCCAGGACGGAGGGGAGACCCTCGCCCTCGCGCGCGTCCCGGAGGCCCCGAAGGCCGCCCTGGCGGCGATGTACCGGGGAATCTTCTACGACGTGGTGGGAGAAGGAAGGCAGGGTCAGCCGGATGGCCGGAAGGACCCTCAATTTTCACTGACGCTGAGCACCCTGGGCAAGGACCGGGTGGTCACCGCACTCTCGCTCTACACCGCCGACGACATCGGCGGGGCGGATAACCGGCAGATCTGGGACACCCGCGCGAATGAGATCAACCGGACCCTGGGGGTCTACCGGGCGAACCGCCGCCTCAGCCCGGCGAATCAGGCCTTGAGCGACAAAGTCCGGGGCGTCATCCTATACGAGATTTATGCCAGCGCCACCAAACACTTTCTGCCGAAGGCCACTTTTCTGGTCAAGGTTCACTTTGCCGACGGCGGAGAGACCGCCGCCATCACCCGCATCGCCGCCGATCCGAAGGCGCGTGTGGAAGCCCTCTATCGCGGAATGCGTTACGACGTGGTTGGCCGGGGGACCCGGATTACGCCCGATGGACGAAAGGACGGTCAGATCTCTATCAGGGTAAACACGCTTGGGAAGCGGAGGGTGGTCGAAGACATCCTCGTCCAGACGGCCGATTCCCTGGGCGACTTCGATAACAGACAGGGTTGGAGCGCCAGGCCCGGAGAAAACTGGATCCTTGGGGTCTACCGGGGCCGGAAGCGCCTCAACCCGCCCGGCCGGAAGATTTCCAACGCCGCGAACGGGATCGTCCAATATGAGGTTTACGCCGCCGCCGCCGGTTTTTTCAAGCCGGGGCAGACCTTCCGGATCACCATCCGATTCGCCGACGAAGGCACGGCGGTGGGACTCTTCCGCGTTCCCGGGAAATCCAAGAAAAAGTAACGCACGCGCACCCTCGCGCCCCGGCCCTTCATTGCCGCACCCTTCCGCCGGACCTATAATCATCCATAGGAATCAAAGGCTTTCTGCCGCCGATCCCGGGACGACGGAGCGTTCCGGCCGGAAGGATTCGCGTTTCCATGTCCAGAGTTTCGTCGAAGTCCCTCACGTCTCGAGAAATCCTCGCCCGGGAAGTCTATCCCTTCGGGCCGCTTTTCGACCCCTCGCGCGCGGGCTACCGGGTCGCCTTGGTCTATGCCAATACGTATCACGTGGCCATGTCCAACCTGGGTTTTCAGCAGGTCTATCGCATGCTGAACGAGATGGACGGGGTCGTTTGCGAGCGAGTGTTTTCCCCTGAAGGGCGGGGAAAGGGTGTCCGGACGCTTGAGGCCGGATCGCCCCTCGGCGGTTTTGACCTGGTGGCTTTCTCTTCGCCCTACGAGACCGACTACCCGGCGATTCTCGAAGTCCTGGACGAGGGCGGAATCCCCCTGCGCTCGACCGACCGAAAGGGCCGACACCCAATCATCATCATGGGAGGGATTTGCCCCTCGTACAACCCGGAGCCTTTGGCGCCGTTCGTGGACGCGGCCGTGGTGGGGGAGGCGGAGGAGGTCCTGTCGGAGATCATGGCTGTCCTCGTCGAGGGCAAAGGGCAGGCCCGGGAGACGGTCCTGGCGGACCTGGCGCGGATCCCGGGGGTCTATGTCCCATCCGGCTACGAAATCGATCTCCCCCCCCCCGCCCCCCCCGCCCCCCCCGCGGACGGCCGGCATGGGATCAACGGCCTGGCCGCGCTCCGGCCTTTGCCGGGGTTTCCCGATCAGGTCGATAAGCGAAAGATCCGCGACCTGGAAAAGACCCCCGCGCTCTCGTGGATCTTGACCGAGGATACCGAGTTCGGGAAGTTGTTCCTCGTCGAGATCGGACGAAGCTGCGGTTGGGGATGCCGGTTCTGCGCCGCCGATTTCACCTTTCGGCCCCTGCGGAACCGCTCCCGGGAATCCCTTCGGGCCGACATCCGCGTGGGGCTTCGGCACCGCAAACAGGTCGGACTGGTCGGGACGATGGTGTCCAACCACCCCGAGCTCACCGGCATCTGCCGGGACATCGCGGAGATGGGCGGGCGCGTCTCTCCCGCCTCGCTCCGGATCGACGCCCTCGACGATGACCTCCTCGACGTCCTGGTGGGCAGCGGGGAGCGCTCCCTCACGCTGGCCCCCGAGACCGGGACCGAGCGCCTGCGCGCGGCCGTGCGCAAGGAGCTCTCCGACGCCCTCATCTACCACCAGGTCGAGCGGCTTTTCCGGCGCGGGATCGTGAACCTGAAATTGTACTTCCTGGTGGGCCTCCCCGGCGAAACCGACGAGGACGTGGCCGGCATCGCCCGCATGGCCCGGAAGATCAAGCACATCATGCTGAAGATCGGACGCGATCGAAAACGCCTCGGCACGCTGACGCTCAGCGTCAACCCATTCATCCCCAAACCCCACACGCCCATGCAGTGGGAGGGGATGGCGCCGCTCAAGGAGATCAGGCGCAGGCTGAAGCTGCTCGCGGGTCTCATTCGGTCCGAGCCGAACGTCCGGCTGAATCACGAGGTCCCCAAATGGTCCTATATCCAGGCCCTGCTCTCGCGCGGCGACCGGCGCGTGGGCGGCCTTCTCGAGACGGTCCACCGGTTGCGCGGGGACTGGCGGGCGGCGCTCCGTGAATCCCCGGTTGACCCCGATTTCTATGTGACGCGGAAGTGGGCCTACGATGAGCCGCTCCCGTGGGATGTGATCAACCAGAATCTGCCGAAGGATTTTATGGTCCGAGAAAGCCGGCGCTACTGGGAGGCGGCGGAAAGCGCGTCCCCGATCAAATCCCGGAAGAAGTGGATCTCGCTTATCCCGGCGTAGGGGCTGGAAAGTCCCTGGGGGAACATTTTGAAAACTGTTCCCCCAGACCCCCTCGAAAACTTTTTGCGGCCAAGCCTGGTGGCTTGGCCTTGCTTGGGTTGGAGGTGGATCGGGTTGTAGAGGCCATCTTCGGCCTGCCGGTGGCTTTTTTTGGCCGGATGCTCGTCTGCCTACGGCAGCCGCAGCATCCGGCCAATTTGCCAGTTTCTTGCGATCAAGGGCGGCCCTGAAAGGGCCGCCCTTGATCGCGCAATGAAAGGGTTTTCGTCCTTTGGCTTTCGAACGGATCGAGCGGAACGGCATCGTCTATTACCAGGCGGCGATGGACGGCTTCCGGTGCGCTTTCAGTACGCGGATCGGGGGCGTCAGCCGGGGTGTTTGCGAATCCCTCAACCTGGGTTGGACGAAGAAGGACGACAGAGAAAACGTCGCCCGGAACCGCGCGATGTTCTCCGAGGCGGCGGGGTTCGAGAACCCGAAGCTCCTGCGCCAGGTCCACGGAGCGCGCGTCATCGACGTGCCGTCGGAGGAGGAGCCCGATATTCAGGAGGCGGACGCATTGGTGACGGCCGCGGCTAGCCGGCCCCTGGCGGTTCTCACGGCCGATTGCGTCCCCGTTGCGCTCTGGGATCAGAGGGCGGGATGCGCCGGGGTCGCGCACGCCGGGCGGTTGGGAACGGTCCGAAGCGTGGCGGTGGCGGCCTTGAAGAAGATGGCCGACCGGCACGGCTCGAATCCGTCCGACGTCCAAGCGTTCATCGGTCCCGGCATCGGCCCGGATGCCTACGAAGTGGGGGAAGACGCCCTGGAGGAGGTCCGCTCGAATGTCCCCGACTGGCGAAACTTCACGGCCCCCCTCGGCGGAGGCAAGACGCTGTTGGACCTCTGGGGGATGAACCGAAGCGCGCTCGAGCGGGCGGGCGTCCCGTCCGATCAGGTCTTCACGCTGGACCTCTGCACGAAGGGCAATCCGAAGGAGTTCTTCTCCTACCGCCGCGACGGCCCCGGCGTGGGCCGGATGATGAGTGTTGTGTGGATGCTGTAGAACCCTGGGGGGCTTCTTGTAAGACGCCCCCCAGACCCCTCCCAGGGGTGGAACCCCCTTAGAACTTTTCACGGCCAAGCCTTAGGCTTGGCCTGCTTGGGTTGGGCGCGGGTGGACTTACCCCGGTTTCGTGGAGAGTTTAGGGCTTGGGTTTTTAGGCGGATTCTTGTCGTTTCCTTTCGTAGTTCATAGGTGATAGGTAGTCGAGGGAGGAGTGCCGACGATGCGGGTTGTACCAGCCCTCGATGAACTCGAACACCTTCCTGCGCGCCTCGGCCTGGGTGCGGAAGCTGTGGCGAGCGAGGAGCTCGCACTCCAGCGTGGCGAAAAAGCTCTCGCACAGCGCGTTGTCATAGCAGTCCCCCACCGACCCCATGGAGGGCCGAACGCCGGCCTGCCGGCAGCGCCCTCCGAAGGCGACCGAGGTGTACTGCGTGCCCTGGTCGGAGTGG